>NZ_JBQEOF010000004.1:105642-139875 GCF_052044995.1 Roseateles sp. 22389 | reverse complement strand
TCTGCCTGCCGGTCGCCGCCTGGATGATCGAGCGCTGGGGCTGGCGCGCGCCGCTGCTGCCGCTGGCCGTGCTGTGCCTGGGCGTGATGGCGCTGGTGCTGCTGTTCATGCGCGACCGGCCGTCGGACCTGGGCCTGGCGCCGTATGGCGCCGAGCCGGCCTCGGCGGCACCGGCACCGGCACCGGCACCGGCACCGGCCGCCCCCGCCACGCCCGCGGTGACTTGGCGCACGCCATTCGTCGCGCTGCGCGAGGCGTCGACGCAGCCGACCTTCTGGCTGCTCTTCGGCACCTTCTTCATCTGCGGGCTGTCGACCAACGGCCTGGTGCAGACGCATTTCATCTCGCTGTGCGGCGACTACGGCCTGGCGGCGGTGCCGGCAGCATCGGTGCTCGCGATGATGGGCGTGTTCGACTTCATCGGCACCATCGCCTCGGGCTGGCTGAGCGACCGCTACGACGCCCGCAAGCTGCTGTGCTGGTATTACGCGCTGCGCGGGCTGTCGCTGCTGTGGCTGCCGAGCGCGGAGTTCACGCTGTACGGGCTGTCGCTGTTCGCGGTGTTCTACGGGCTGGACTGGATCGCCACCGTGCCGCCCACGGTGCGCCTGACCGCCGAGCGCTTCGGCGCGGCGAAGGTCGGCATGGTGTTCGGGTGGGTCTTCGCCGGCCATCAGATCGGCGCCGCGGTGGCCGCGTACGGCGCGGGACTCAGCCGCAGCCTGCTGCTGAGCTATGCGCCCGCGCTCTACGTGGCGGGCGCCGCCTGCCTTCTGGCGGCGGGCATGGCGATGACCATCAGACGCCGGACTGCGGCAGGCTGATGGCCCTCACCCCTGCCCTCTCCCGCAAGCGGGAGAGGGAGTAAGAAGATCGCGGCCGGCATTGCCCCCTCTCCCGCTTGCGGAAGTCACACCGCCTGTGCTCGCTGCTCCCGCTCATGGGAATAACACCGGACGTACTCGCTCTTCTTTCCCCCTCTCCCGCTTGCGGGAGAGGGAGGGGTGAGGGCCAGCAGCCGGCGAAGGACGTCACCCCTCCCCGGCCAGCAGCGCCTGCAGCCCGGCCTCGTCGAGGATGGTCACTCCGAGTTCGCGCGCCTTGTCGAGCTTGGACCCCGCCTCCTCGCCCGCGATCACGTAGCTGGTCTTCTTCGACACCGACCCGCTGACCTTGCCCCCCGCAGCCTCGATCAGCTCCTTGGCCTCGTCGCGCGACAGCGTCGGCAGCGTCCCCGTCAGCACCAGCGTCTTGCCCGCCAGCGGCTGCGGTCCCGCCGGCGCGGCCGCGGCGCCATCGCTCTCGGGAAAGCTCACGCCCGCGGCGATCAGCTGCGCGACGACCTCCCGGTTGTGCGCCTCGGCGAAGAAAGCCGCGATGCTCCTGGCGACGATCGGCCCGACGTCCTTCACCGCGAGCAGTTGCTCCTCCGTCGCGTTCATCAGCGCATCCATGTTGCCGAAGTGCTTCGCCAGGTCCTTGGCCGTGGTCTCGCCCACCTGACGGATGCCCAGCGCGAAGAGGAAGCGCGCCAGCGTCGTGTGCTTGCTCTTCTCGAGCGCGTCGATCAGGTTCAGCGCGCTGCGGTCGCCCATGCGCTCCAGCGCGGTGAGCTTGGCCACGCCAAGCTTGTAGAGCCCCGGCAGGCTCGTCACGAGGCCGCCGTCGACGAGCTGGTCGACCAGCTTGTCGCCCAGGCCCTCGATGTCCATCGCGCGACGGCCGGCGAAGTGCAGCATCGCCTGCTTGCGCTGCGCCGGGCAGAAGATGCCGCCGCTGCAGCGGTGGTCGATGCCGCCTTTCTCGCGCACCACGTCGCTGCCGCAGATCGGGCAGTGCCTGGGCATGCGGAAGTTGGGCACGTAGTGCGCGCGCCTGGCGTCCACCTTGCCGACGACCTCCGGGATCACATCGCCGGCGCGCCGGATGATCACCTGGTCGCCGACGCGGATGCCCTTGCGACGCATCTCGAAGAGGTTGTGCAGCGTCGCATTGCTGACCGTCGTGCCGCCGACGAAGACCGGTTCCAGCTTGGCCACCGGCGTCAGCTTGCCAGTGCGCCCGACCTGGATCTCGATGCGGTCCAGCCTGGTCACCTGCTCCTGTGCCGGGTACTTGTGCGCGACCGCCCAGCGCGGCTCGCGCGACACGAAACCGAGCCGCCGCTGCAGCTCGCGGCTGTTGACCTTGTAGACGACGCCGTCGATGTCGAAGGGCAGCGCGTCGCGCTTCTCGCCGATCTCGCGGTGGAACTTCACCAGCCCTTCGGCGCCGCGCACCACCGCGCGGTCGGCGTTGACCGGCAGCCCGTAGGACTGCAGCGCGTCCAGCATCGCGCTGTGCGTGGCGGGGATGTCCCAGCCGCGCGTCTCGCCGATGCCGTAGGCGAAGAAGCTCAGCGGCCGCTGCCGCACCAGCGCCGGATCGAGCTGGCGGATCGCCCCCGCCGCCGTGTTGCGCGGATTCACGAAGGTCTTCTCGTTGTTGGCGCGCTGCCGCTCGTTGAGCTTCTCGAAATCGTCGCGGCGCATGTAGGCCTCGCCGCGCACCTCCAGCACCTCGGCCTTGGCGCCGTCGCCCCGCAGGCGCAGCGGAATCTGCTGGATCGTGCGCACGTTCTGCGTCACGTCCTCGCCGGTCTCGCCATTGCCGCGCGTGGCGGCCTGCACCAGCACGCCGCGCTCGTAGCGCAGGCTGATCGCCAGGCCGTCGAACTTGAGCTCGGCCGCGTATTCGACGGGCGCGGCCTGCTCGCCCAGGTCCAGTTCCCGACGCACGCGGGCGTCGAAGTTCTCGGCGCCGCTGGCCTCGGTGTCGGTCTCAGTGCGGATGGACAGCATCGGCACCACGTGCCGCACCGGCTCGAAGCCCTCCAGCACCGCGCCGCCGACCCGCTGCGTCGGCGAATCGGGCGTCAGCAGCGACGGATGCGCGGCCTCGATCGCCTGCAGTTCCTGGAACAGCCGGTCGTACTCGGCATCGGGCAGCGCGGGCGCGTCCAGCACGTAGTACAGGTGGGCGTGATGGTGCAGCTGGTCACGGAGTTCGGCGGCGCGGACGGCGGCCTGGTCGAGCGGAAGCGAAGCCGCGGAGGCTGTGGAAGCGGGCTGGGCAGTCATCCGCGCATTGTGGCGCAGGCAGGCCGCGCGGCCGTTGGTCAGGCCGTCCCTGGACACGCTGCCGGAGGGCCGGCGGCCGGGGGTCAGGCGCCCGTGTCAGTCGCCGGCGGCGCCGCGCGGGCGATCATGACCTGGTCGACGCGGTGGCTGTCGACGTCAACGACCTCGAAGCGCCAGCCGTGCCATTCCACGACGTCGGTCCGCTTGGGGATGCGCCGCAGCATCACCATCAGGAAACCGGCCAGCGTGTCGTACTGGCCCGGGTGCGGGAAGTCGTCCACGCCCAGCGCGCGCTGCACGTCCGGGATCGGCGTGATGCCGTCGGCCAGGAAGCTGCCGTCGTCGCGGCGGATGATCTGCTGCTCCTCCTCGTCGGTGGAGACCAGCGAGCCCATCACCGTGCTCATCACGTCGTTCAGCGTGATCACGCCCACCACCAGCGAGTACTCGTTGACGATGACCGCGAAGTCCTCATGCGCCTGGCGGAACTGCGTCAGCACCTCGGCCAGCGTCAGCCGGTCGGGCACGATCAGCACCTTCTTGACCAGCGCCGGCTCGGCGCGCAGCGAGATCACCTCGCCGCGCAGCACGCGCTGGAACAGGTCGGTCGCGTCGACGTAGCCGACCACCTGGTCGATCTCGCCGTCGCAGACCAGGTAGGTCGAGTGCGGCGAGTCCGCGATCCGCGTGCGCACCAGCGCCTCGTCGTCGTCGAGCGAGAAGTAGACGACGCGCTCGCGCGAGGTCATCGACGACTCCACGGTGCGGGTCTCGAGCTCGAGCACGTTCTCGATCACCTGCTGCTCCGCGGCCGCGACGACGCCGGCCTGCTGGCCCGCGGCGGCCATGGCGAGGATGTCGTCATGGGTGATGGTGTTGTCCGGCGTCATCGGCCGGCCGAGCAGCCGCAGCAGGCCGTCCGTGACCAGGCCCAGCGCCCAGGCGACCGGCCGCAGCAGCACGGTCAGGAACAGCATCGGCCGGATCAAGGCCAGCGCGACGCGCTCGGGTTCGTTCATCGAGAGCCGCTTGGGCAGCAGGTCCGCCAGCACGACGAACAGCGTCGTGACGCAGCCGAAGGACAGCGCGAAGGCCACGCGCTGCGCGGTGTCGACGTCGATCAGCGGCCGCAGCAGCGATTCGAAGTGGGGCGTCAGCGCGCCCTCGCCGACCACGCCGGCCAGGATGGCCAGCGTGTTGACGCCGATCTGCACCACGGTGAAGTAGTGGCCGGGCTGCTCCTGGACCTTCAGCACCTGCGCAGCCCGCGGGTCGCCCTCGTCCGCCATCTGCCTGAGCTTGAGCCGCCGCGACGCGGCCAGCGACAACTCCGCCATCGAGAAGAACGCGCTGGCGGCGATCAGCAGGAAGATGAGGAACAGGCTGGAACTCAAGGCAGCTTTCGCGGTGGGCAAGCCGCCAGTGTAGCGGGCGCCCCTGCAACGGCGCCCCGGCGCGAAGGCGCGGCGGCGAGGGCCCGCGGCGCATCACGGCAGGTCCGGCGATCGCACCGCCACCACCAGCACGCCGGGCCGGTCGCGGGCGTCGCGCTCGCAGCGCAGCCACCAGAAACCGCCCTTGCGCAGCCGCCAGGGCGTCGTGTCCGCGAGCCGGTCCAGCGGCACGCCGCCGACCAGGTGGGCGAGCGCCAGTCCCAGCGTCGGCTGGTGACCCACGACCATCACCGGCGCCGTCGCCTCGGCCCAGCCGGCGGCCTCGAGCAGCGCCCGCACGTCCCGCCTGGGCGCGAGCGCGTCGCTGGACACGACCTTGCGGCGCAGGTCCTGGACCGTCTGGCGCGTGCGCACCGCTGGGCTGACCAGCACGCGGGTGTCGCGCGGCAGGTGCCGGTCCAGCCAGTGCGCCATCTCGCGGGCCTGGCGTTCGCCGCGGCCGGTCAGCACCCGCGACAGGTCGTCCATGCCGGGCGCGGCATCGGCGGCCTCGGCGTGGCGCCACAGGATCAGGTCCATCGAATCGGCCATCGGGCGGGGCTCTCCAGCGCAGGTGCGGATGCGGATGCGGGTACGGGTGCGGATGGATGGCAGCGGCAAGCGCCGCTCCCAGCACCGCCGGTTCGCGTCCCCCATCGCCGTGGCGCTCCCCGCCGTCCAGGCAGGGCCGATGCGGGTGCGCCGCTTGCTAGGCGACGCCTAGACTCGACTGCCCCTGTCCCGACAAGGGAATTCCTGCCGATGCCCGTTCTGCCCGCCGGTCCCACCGGCCTGCCCCCCGAGGGCCGCAACGACGCGGCCGCACCGGTGCCCTCCTCCGCGCCGTCGCCCGGTGCACCGGCCGCGCCGCGCCGCGAGCACTTCCTGGACGGCGGTGGCGAGATGGGCGCGCGCATGCGGGCCCTGGACTGGACCCGCACGCCGCTCGGTCCCCCGGACGGCTGGCCGCGCTCGCTCAAGACGGTGCTGCGGATGATGCTGGACTCCCGCTACGCGATGTGGCTGGCGTGGGGCCCGGAGATGACCTTCTTCTGCAACGACGCCTACCTGCCGACGCTGGGCCTGAAGCGCGAGTGGGCGCTGGGCGCGCGCTCCGAGCGGGTCTGGGCCGAGGTCTGGGACGCCGCCTACAGCCGCATCCGTCATGTGCTGAGCACCGGCGAGGCGACCTGGGACGAAGGCCTGCTGCTGTTCCTGGAGCGCAGCGGCTTCCCGGAGGAGACCTATCACACCTTCTCCTACAGCCCGGTCCACGACGACGAACTGCGCGTCAACGGCATGTGGTGCGTGGTCACCGAGGTCACCGACCGCGTGATCGGCGAGCGCCGATTGCGGGTGCTGAAGGACCTGGCCACGCGCACCGTCGGCGTGGAGCAGCAGGACGACGTCGCGCGGCGCACCTGCGAGGTCCTGTCCGACTACCCGCTGGACCTGCCCTTCACCGCGCTGTACCTGACCGAGCCCGGCGGACAGTGGGCGCGTCGCGCCGGCTGCACCGGACCGCTCGGCCACGACGCGGCCGGCGAGACGTCGCAACGCACCGCCGCCGAGGCCTTGCCCGAGCGGCTCGACCTGGTCGATCCACCCGACGGCTGGCCGCTGCGCGCGCTGGTGGACGGCGCGCCGGCGCAGGACCTGCCGTCGATGGCGGCGCTGGGCGTGTCGCTGCGGCTGCCGGAGTGGCCGGAGCCACTCGAGCGCGCGGTCCTGCTGCCGCTCAAGAGCGCCGGCCGCGAGCCCGCCGGTTTCCTGCTGGCCGGCGTGAGCCCGCGACGGCCGCTCGACGAGGCCTACCGCAGCTTCCTCAACCTGGTCGCGGGCCAGCTCGCGGCGGCGCTGGCCGACGCCTCGGCCTACGAGGCCGAGCGGCGCCGCGCCGAGGAGCTCGCCCAGCTGGACCGCGCCAAGACGGCCTTCTTCTCCAACATCAGCCACGAGTTCCGCACGCCGCTGACGCTGATGCTGGGCCCGCTCGAGGACCTGGTGACCGCGCCCGACCTGAGCGGCCTCCAGCGCGAGCGCCTGGCCCTGGTGCTGCGCAACGCGTCGCGCCTGCAGCGCCTGGTGAACACGCTGCTGGACTTCTCCCGGATCGAGGCCGGCCGCGCGCTGGCGCGCTTCGAGGCCACCGACCTGGCGGCGCTCACGCGCGACCTGGCGAGCACCTTCCGCTCCGCCATGGAACGCGCCGGACTGGCCTTCGAGGTCGACTGCGCGCCGCTGGACCAGGCGGCCTGGGTCGACCGCGAGATGTGGGAAAAGATCGTCCTGAACCTGCTGTCCAACGCCTTCAAGTTCACCTTGCGCGGACAGGTCACGGTGCGCCTGCGCGGTCAGGGCCATGACCCGCGGCTCGCGGTGCTGGAGGTCGCGGACACCGGCGCCGGCATCCCCGCGGAGGAACTGCCGCGGGTCTTCGAGCGCTTCCATCGCGTGGCCGGCGCCGAGGGCCGCACCCATGAGGGCTCCGGCATCGGCCTGGCGCTGGTGCAGGAGCTGGTCAAGCTGCACGGCGGACGGATCGAGGCCTCCAGCGTGCAGGGCGAAGGCTCGCTGTTCCGCGTGCTGCTGCCGCTGGGCCGGCAGCCCGCATCGCCGGCGCGACCGGGTGGATCGGCGCCGCTCCCCGTCGCCGCGGCGGCCACCACGACCGGCGTCAATGCCACCACCCCCGGCGCGGCCACCACGACTGGCGCTCGCGCTTTCGTGGAAGAGGCGCTGCGCTGGCTCCCGGCGCCCGAGCCGGTGAGCGACGGCGAGCCCGGCCGCATCCAGGCGGGCGGTTGGGCCTCGGCCGACCCACGTTTCGCGGAGACCTTCGGCGCGCGGGTGATCGTGGCCGACGACAACGCCGACATGCGGGCCTACCTGCGCGACCTGCTGTCGCCCTGCTACGCGGTGGAACTGGCGGCCGACGGCCTGGAGGCGCTGGAGGCGGCGCGACGCGAGCCGCCTGACCTGGTCCTCAGCGACGTCATGATGCCGAAGCTCGATGGCCTGGCGCTGCTGGCCGCGCTGCGCGGCGACGCGCGGCTGGGCGGCGTGCCGGTGGTGCTGCTGTCGGCCCGCGCCGGCGAGGACGCCCGCATCGAGGGCCTGGATGCCGGCGCCGACGATTACATGATCAAGCCCTTCTCGGCCCGCGAGTTGCTCGCGCGGCTGGGCGCGCTGCTGGAACTGCGCCGGATGCGGCAGGCGGCGGAAGCGGCCTTCCGGCTGCGGACGGCGCAGTTCGAGACCCTGCTCAACGAGGCGCCGATGGGTGTCTTCCTGGTCGAGCACGACGGCACGGCGCTGCGCATCCGCGAGGCCAATCCGACCGCGCGCGCCACCTTCGGCGATCCGCCGGACCTGATCGGCTCGCGCTTCGATGCGCAGGTCGAGCGCCAGTGGGGCCACCCGCTGTCGGACCAGATCCTGGCGCTGTTCCAGCGCACCCTGGAGACCGGCGAGCCGTACCACACGCCGGAGTTCGTGCAGGAGCGCAGCGACCTGGGCGTGACCGAGGCCTACGAGTGGCAGATCAGCCGCATCCCGCTGGCCAGCGGCGCGCCGGGCGTCGTCTGCTACTACCGCGAGATCTCCGCCCACCTGAGGGCGCGGCGGCGGCTGGAGGCGGCGGACCGCCAGAAGGACCAGTTCCTGGCGATGCTGGCCCATGAGCTGCGCAACCCGATCGCGCCGATCCGCAGCGCCGGCGACGTGCTGAGCCGGCTGGGCCTGCCGGACGAGCGCTCGCGCAAGATGGTCGACATCATCCGGCGGCAGGTCGAGACGCTGACCCGGCTGGTCGACGACCTGCTCGACGTGTCGCGCATCACCCAGGGCCGGGTGGAACTGCAGCTCGGGCCAGTGCTGCTGCCCGAGGTCATCGCCCAGGCGGTGGAGACGGTGGAGCCGCTGATGCGGGAGCGCCAGCACCGGTTCTCGGTGACGCTCGGCGGCCCGCCGCTGCGGGTCTGGGGCGACCAGGCCCGCTTGATCCAGTGCGTGGCGAACCTGCTGACCAACGCCGCCAAGTACACCGACCCGCTGGGCCGCATCGAGCTCTCGCTGCGCGAAGAGCGCGGCCCCGACGGCGCCCCGGGCCAGGCGCTGATCACCGTCAGCGACGACGGCATCGGCATCCCGCCCAGTCTGCAGCTCACCATGTTCGACCTGTTCGTCCAGGGCGACCGCACCCTGGATCGCTCGCAGGGCGGCCTGGGCATCGGCCTGTCGCTCGTCAAGCAGCTGATCGGCATGCACGGCGGCCAGGTCGGCGTGCACAGCGAGGGCAGCGGCACCGGCGCCCGCTTCGAGCTGCGCCTGCCGCTGATGGACGCCCGGGCGCTCAGGGCAGTCCCAGCAGCTTGAGGCCGCGCGTCAGCGTCTGCCGCGTGCCCCAGTAGTCCTGCCAGGGATCCTGCTTCTGGAAGCTGAGCCGGTCGCGCGCATTGGCGATGGTCCAGTGGTCGGCGCGCTTGAGCTCGCCCAGCTCGTCCCAGTCGATCGGCATCGACACGCCCAGGCCGGGCCGCGCGCGGGCCGAGAAGGCGCAGGCGGTGGTCTGCCCTTCCCCGTTGCGCAGGTAGTCGGGAAAGATCTTGCCGACGCGGTTGCGCGGGCCGCTCTTGGCCGAGAACTTCTTCGGGAAGGTCTCGGCCAGGTGACGCACCACGGCCTGGCTGAAGGCCTTCACCGTGGCGTGGTCGTGGCGGCGGTCGAGCGGCACCACCACGTGCAGGCCCTTGCCGCCGCTGGTCTTGAGCCAGCTCAGCAGGCCCAGTTCCTTGAGCAGCGCGCGGGTGATGCGCGCCGCCTCCACCACCGCGCCGAAGGCCACGCCCTCGCCGGGATCGAGGTCGACGATGAGCCGGTCCGCGCGGTCGAGCCGGTCGTCCTGCGCGTTCCAGGTGTGGAACTCGATCGCGTTCATCTGCGTCATCTGCATCAGCGCCGCGGCGTCGGGGATCACGATGAGCTCGTCGCCCTCGACATGCTTCTGGAAGAACAGCTGGCCCTCGATGCCGTCCGGCGCCCGCACGATCGCCACCGGCCGGCGGCCCAGATGCGGCTGCATCCATTCGATGACGCTCTCGTAGTAGCGGACCAGCTCGATCTTCGTGTGGCCGGTGGACGGATCGATCACCCGGTCCGGATGCGTGATGCGCAACTGGCCCGACGGCGCGGCGGCGGCGGTGGCCGACCGCTTGTCCTTCGCTGTTGGGGACGCGCGCTTGGCCTCCTTCGCGGGCTTGACCTCCTCGGCGGGCTTCGCCGATTCGCGACCCACGTCGCGCGGCGCCTTGTCCACGCGCACGCCCTGGAACGAGGCGTGACGGACATGCCCGTCGGGCGTCCACTCGGCGAAGGCGACCTCGACCACCACCGTCGGTTTCACCCACCGGGCCACGCCGCCGCTGCGGCCGCTGAGCTTGGCCCAATGGCTGCGGGCGATCGTGGCCTCGTCGAAATGCGGCTGCTTGACCTCGAGCGCCGCCAGCTGCCGGTGCAGCTCGCCGGCGAGCTGGAGCGACCAGCCCGTGCCCACGCGGCCCGCGTACCGCAGCGCGCGGCCCTCGTAGTAGCCCAGCAGGAGGCTGCCGAGCGCCTTCGCGCCGTCGGACCGGTCGGTGAAGCCGACGACGACGAACTCCTGCCGCTGCTGGCACTTCAGCTTGATCCAGGCATCGCTGCGCGCGGAGACGTAGCTGCTGTCAGGGCGCTTCAGGATCAGCCCCTCGAGCCGCATCTGGCAGGCCGCGGCCAGCATCTCCTCGGGCGGCACCGCGAAGTCCTCGCTGAAGCGCAGCGGCCCGTCCTCCTGCCCGGCCATCAGCGCGCGCAGCACCGCGCGGCGGTCCCGCAGCGGCACCTCGCGCAGGTCGTGGCCGTTCAAGAACGGCACGTCGAAGAGGAAGTAGACGAGGTCCGCCGGCGTGCGGCGCTTCGGATGGCCGATCGCGTTCTGCAGCAGGTTGAAGTCGGGCGCGCCGTCGTCGCGCAGCACGACGATCTCGCCGTCGAGCCAGCCGTTGTCCAGACCCAGGCCAGCGACGGCCTCGGCCAGCGTGCCCAGGCGATCGGTCCAGTCGTTGCCGCCACGGGTGATCAGGCGCACCTTGCCCTTGTCGACCCGCGCCATCAGGCGGTAGCCGTCGAACTTGGCCTCGGCGATCCACTCGCCGGGCGGCGTGGCGCTCACCAGCGTCGCGAGCTGCGGCGGCAGCTCGGCCGGCAGCCGCGCCTTGCGCGCGCGGCTCAGGTCCGGGGTGGCGGCCGCGTTTTCTTCACTAGCCTCGCGCTCCTCGATCAGACCCAGCGGATGCTGGATCACGCTGTCGGGCAGCGCGAGGGTGACGTCGTAGTCCGCATGCGCGCGCTCGCGGCCATCGTGCTTCTTGATCAGCAGCCATTGCTCGCGCTTGGCGGCATCGCGGGAGGTCCGCACCAGCTGCCACAGCCCCGCCAGCTTCTGTCCATGCAGGCGGAACACCAGCTTGCCGTCGCGCAGGCCCTGCGCCGGATCGCCCTCGGGCTCCCAGGTGCCGTTGTCCCAGACGATGACCTCGCCGGCGCCGTACTGCCGCGGCGGGATGGTGCCCTCGAAGCCGCCGTAGGACAGCGGATGGTCCTCGACATGGATCGCCATGCGGCGCTCCTTGGGGTCGTAGGACGGTCCCTTGGGCACGGCCCAGCTCAGCAGCACGCCGTCGAGTTCCAGCCGGAAGTCGTAATGCAGGTGACTAGCCCAGTGCTTCTGGATGACGAAGGACAGCGCCTGCGGTNGGTGCCGCTTCGCCGGCTGCGGGCGGCACGCGCCGGCGCGGCCGGCGCCTCGTCCGGTGCGTCGTCCGGCTCGGGCGTGATGCGGAAGTCCCGCTTCTGGCGGTAGCGGGACAGCGGGTCCTGGCGGGTGGCGCTCGGCATGGCGGATCGGCGCCGGCCTCAGGCCGACTTCTTCCTGGACTTGCCGCCCAGGCTGCGCTTGAGCAGCTCGGTCAGGTCGACGACGTTGCCGCCCTCTTCGCCGGACTCTGGCGCGGCCTCGAGCGGCGTGACGGTCTCGGTCTCGCCCTCCTCGACCTTGCGCGCGATCAGCTCGCGGATCGCGGCGGTGAATTCGTCGTGGTAGTCCTCGGGATGCCAGTCGCTGCTCATCTCGTCGATCAGCTGGCGGGCCATCTGCAGCTCGCTGGGCTTGAAGCCGTGCGCGGACTTGCCTTCGGCGGGCAGGTTCAGGTCGTCGCAGGGGCGGATCTCATTGGCCCAGCGCAGCATGCCGATCATCAGCGCCGGTCCGGCGGGCAGCAGCGCGGCCAGGTGCTCCTTGCTGTGGATCACCAGCCGCGCGATCGCGATCAGGCCGGCGTCGGACATCGCCTCGCGCAGCAGCGCGTAGACCTTGCCGGACTTGCCGATGGGCTCGAGGTAGTACGGCTTCTCCAGGTAGACGAAGGACACCTGCGTGGCCGGCACGAAGGTCTCGATCTCGATGGTCTGCGTGGTGGTGGGATAGGCCTTGCGGATCTCGTCGTCGGAGACCAGGACGTAGTCGCCGTTGTCCTGCTTCACGCCCTTGACGATCTGCGTCTTGTCGATGTCCTTGCCGGTGCGCTTGTTGATGCGCTTGTAGCCGACCGGATCCATGCTGCGCTTGTCCAGCCAGTCGAAGTCGACGCGCTGGTCGCGCGAGGCGGGATACAGCGACACCGGCACGTGCAGCAGGCCGAAGCTGATGGCGCCCTTCCAGATCGCTCGCCGGGCGGCCGGCGCGTCGTCGCTGTCGCCGCGCGCCGCGCCGCGTCCCGAGGACTTGCCGTGCGCGGCATGGTCGGCGTTGGAGGCGCGCGTGCGGCGCGCGCCCGCGCCGGAGCGCCCGGATGCGCGCGGCGGCGCCTTGCGGGTGGCGCGGGTCGTGGAGGAAGAGCTTCGAGACGGCATGGGGACCTCGGCGGGGCAGCGTCCTGGGAATGCCGGAGCGGCAAATGACGCGCCCGAGCCGGCGGGCTGCGGCGGGCACTCGGCTTGCTCTGAACTGGGGATGGAAACAGCGTCCCTGCGAGACCACCATGACCCCGGAGACCCACGCCATGCTGCCTGTCCGCCCGTCCCCCGAGATGCCCGATGCGGCGACGCATGCCGCGCCGTCGGCGGCCGCGGGGCGTCGCTTCGCTGACCGGCGCGACGCGGGACGCGAGCTGGCGCTGCGGCTGGCCGCCTATGCGCACCGGGACGACGTGACGGTGCTGGCGCTGCCGCGCGGCGGCGTGCCGGTGGCGGCGGAGATCGCGCGGGCGCTGGACGCGCCGCTCGACATCCTGGTGGTGCGCAAGCTCGGCCTGCCCGGCCAGCCCGAGTACGCGATGGGCGCCATCGCGTCGGGGGACGTGCGGGTGCTCAACACGCAGGTGATCCAGCAGCTGGCGATCAGCTACTCGGCCATCGACATCGTCACGCGGGCGGAGATGCGCGAGCTGCACCGGCGCGAGCGGCTCTACCGCGGCGACCGGCCGATGCCCGCGATCGAGGGTCGGCAGGTGATCCTGGTCGACGATGGCATGGCCACCGGGGCCACGATGCGCGCGGGGGTGCAGGCGCTGCGCGACCTGCAACCGGCACGCATCGTGGTGGCGGTGCCGGTCTCGGCGGCTGAAACCTGCCACCTGATCTCGCAGGACGCGGACGAGGTCGTCTGCGGCCAGACGCCAGAGCGCTTCCGCTCGGTTGGGCAGTGGTACGAGACTTTCGAGCAGACGACGGATGACGAGGTGCGGCGCTTGCTTGTCGGTCGCGCTCGCGAGGCGAAGGTCGAGGACATCGGCTGACCGCTTCTAGCCAAAGATGCAGCGTGCGCCGCGTGCCGTGTCCATGTACTCGCGAACGAACGAGATGCGATCACCTGCGAGCGTGAAGACGAAGCAATAGTCGTTGTCGTAGGACCGGCCGCTGGCGAGCGTCGCCCGCATGCGTTCCTCGAGGATGACGGTGTTCCCCTCCGCATACAAGCCCTTGAATTCGATCGAAATGTCGCTGACGAAGAGTTTGGGGAACTCAACCGTCAGGAAGCGGACAACCGCCTCGCGCCCGATCATGTGGCTCGGATGATCGAGCGCCCGCGCCGTCGCGTTTCCCTCCGGGGCCACCCA
This sequence comes from Roseateles sp. 22389, assembly GCF_052044995.1. NCBI lineage: Bacteria > Pseudomonadati > Pseudomonadota > Betaproteobacteria > Burkholderiales > Sphaerotilaceae > Roseateles > Roseateles sp. 22389. The sequence goes on along the minus strand of NZ_JBQEOF010000004.1, from coordinate 126,171 downwards.
TTCCACCTGTTCGGTGAACACGGCGGCGATGCGCGACGGATCACGCGACGCGAATGCGCGCCAGGCCTCCTTCACGACTTGCTTGCTGGATCGGGCGTTCATCCTTGGCCTGCGGTGTTCATGGAAAGTGATCACGGTAGCGGATGCCGCCGCCGGCCGCTGGCCGTTTCCGGACCTCTCCCCCAGGATGCGAGCCCGGCGTCGTCACTCGGCGTGCGGAAGAACGACGGGCGCCACCTGGGCGCCCGTCTTCGTCGTCGGCGAGAACCGCCTGAATCAGCTGAACAGCCGCCGCGCCACCGGACTGCCTGCCGCGAGGTCGCGCGCGGCCAGCGACTTGTAGAGCTCCGCCAGTTCCTGCCCGATGGACTGGAACGCGTGCAGGTTCAGGACCTGGTTGCGGTCGTCGCAGATGTCGGCCTCGAAGTCGCGCGCCAGGTTGCGCGCCGATTCCTGCCAGGTCGCGAAGGGCTCCAGCGCCTCCGGCGTCTGCAGCACGTCCAGCGACAGCGTCAGCTCACGCAGCGACGAGGCCTGCGGATCGTCCGCCAGCGCCGCCTGCGCATCGAAGTTGAGCGTCAGCAGCGGCGGCGCGCCCTCCTCGGCCGAGGGCAGCACCAGCCGGCCCGGCATCGCGCCCGGCACGAAACCGTGGCGCAGCGCGCCCTGCTGCACGAAGCCCAGCGTCCAGGCCGCGCCCCTGGCGCGCAGCACGATCGCCAGCTGCGCGTCGTGGCTGGCCGCGAACTGGTCGAGCTCGCGCGCCCGCGCCACCACGTCCAGCATGTCGGGGAACTCCGGCATCGCGCCGATGCCGTCCGCGAAACCCTGGATCTTCTGCACGAACTCCGAGTACTCGATCTCGTTGAGCGCGCCGCTGCGGTTGGCCATCTGCAGCCCCGCCTGGAACTCGCCGTAGCGCTGGCCCGGATGCGGCAGCTCCCACTCGCCGCTGTCCGCGTTCAAGCCCTCGATCTGGAAGGGCTTGGTCCCGGCGCGTCGGCTGCCCGGCAGGTGCGACAGCGCCATCTCGCCGCTCACCGGCGAGTCCGGCGCCAGCGTCGCGATCGCGTCGATCAGCGCATCGATGCGGGTCGAGGCCTTGCGCGTGCGGGCCACCGCCGGCACGGTCTCGTCCAGCGTCCGCAGGTCCGGCAGCGGCTCGCCGTCGGCGGCGCCGTCCAGCGTCACCGGCGCCTGGCCCGGCGCGGCACCGCCCGCGCCCAGGCTGGGCTCCTGACGGTCGCCCACCGGCGCGAGCGGCTCCGCGCGTCGCGGCCCCGCCTTGCGCGCGCTCCACCAGCCCTGCGCCAGCAGCCCCACCAGCACCACACCGCCCAGCGCGGCCAACAGCGTCGTCAGGTTCCAGTCCGTCGTCATCGCTCGTTTGCTCCTGCGGCCTCGCGCGCCTCGTGCGCCGCGATCACCGTCGTCATCCTCATTGCTCGGCCATCGCCAGCGCGGATTCCATGTCCACCGCCACGATGCGCGACACGCCCTGCTCCTGCATCGTCACGCCGATCAACTGCTTGGCCATCTCCATCGCGATCTTGTTGTGGGAGATGAACAGGAACTGCGTGATCTTGCTCATCTCCGACACCAGCCGCGCGTAGCGCTCGGTGTTGGCGTCGTCCAGCGGCGCGTCGACCTCGTCCAGCAGGCAGAACGGCGCCGGATTCAGCTGGAAGATCGCGAACACCAGCGCGATCGCCGTCAGCGCCTTCTCGCCGCCCGACAGCAGGTGGATGGTCGAGTTCTTCTTGCCCGGCGGCTGCGCCATCACCTGCACGCCGGCGTCCAGGATCTCGTCGCCGGTCATCACCAGCTTGGCCTGTCCGCCGCCGAACAGGCTCGGGAACATGCGGCCGAAATGCTCATTGACCTGGGTGAAGGTGGAGCCCAGCAGGTCGCGGGTCTCCAGGTCGATCTTGTGGATCGCGTCCTCCAGCGTGGTGATCGCGCTGGTCAGGTCGGCGAACTGCGAGTCCAGGAAGGTCTTGCGCTCGCGCGCGGCGCCCAGCTCGTCCAGCGCCGCCAGGTTCACCGCGCCCAGCGCCGCGATGTCGCGGTTGATGCGGTCGATCTCGCCCTGCAGCCCGTACAGCTTCACGCCGCCTTCCTCGATGCCCTTGGCCAGCGCCTCCAGGTCGACGTTCTGCGCCACCAGCTGCTCCATGAACTGCTGACCGCCCAGCGCGGCGGCCTGCTCGTCGAGCTGCAGCCGGGTGATGCGCTCGCGCAGCGGATCGAGCGCGCGCTCGATCGTCATGCGCTGCTCCTCGCTGCGCTTGAGGCGCTGACTGAGGTCGTCGTAGTTGGCGCGCACGAGGGCCAGCGCCTGCTCGCGCTCCATCTTCAGCGCCAGCGCATCCTGCAGCCCGGCCTGCGCCGCCGCATCGTCGAGTTCGGCGCGCTCCTGCGCCATGTTCTGCACCGTCTGCTCGTTGACCTGCACCTGCTGGCGCGAGGTCTCGATGCTGCGCTGCAGCTCGCCGCGCTTGGCGGCGAGCGCGCGGGCGCTGAACACCGCCTCCTGCGCGCGCCGCTCCAGCACGCGCTGGTGCTCGCGCGCCTCGGCCAGCTTGCGCTCGGCGTTGATCACCGATTCATCGAGCTCGGCGTGCTTCTCCTGCGTCGTGGCGAGCTGCAGGTCCAATTCCTCGAAGCGCGCCTCGCCTTCCATGCGGCGCTCCATCAGCGCTTCGGTCTGGGCGTCGATCTCGCCGAGCTCGTCATCGAGCTGCGTGCGCCGCGCGACGGCGGCCTCGGTCTGCTGGGCCAGGCGCAGCAGCTCGACCTGCAGTTGATGGGCACGGGCCTGCGTCTCCGAGGCCTCGCGCCGCACCACCGCCAGCCGCTGCGACGCATCGGTGTAGACGGCCTCGGCGCGGACCGCCTGGGCGCGCGACTCGTCGGCGATCAGCGTCTGCGCGCGCTGCTCGCGCTCCAGGTTCTCGATCTCCTGCGCGCGCGCCAGCAGGCCGGCGGTCTCCGAGTCCGGCGCGTAGAAACTGACCGCGAACTGGCTCACCGCGTGGCCCTCGCGGGTCATGATGAGTTCGCCGTGGCTGAGCTTGGGGCGCTGCGCCAGCGCATCCGCGATGGACTCCGCGGTGTAGATGCCCTCGAGCCAGTCGTTCATCAGCGCCTTCAGGCCGCCGGACTCCAGCTTGAGCTGGTCGGTCAGCGGCGGCAGCGCGCGATGCGTGTTGGCGATGTCGCCGCCGGGCAGCGAGTAGAACGCCAGCCGCGCCGGCGGCGGATCGGACGCGAAGGCCTGCACCGTCTCCAGCCGGCCCACCGACAGCGCGCCCATGCGCTCGCGCATCGCCGCCTCAAGCGCGTTCTCCCAGCCGGGCGTGATGTGCAGCTGCGTCCACAGGCCCTTGATGTCCTGCAGGCCGTGCTTGGCCAGCCAGGGCTTGAGCTTGCCCTCGGTCTGCACCTTCTCCTGCAGCGCCCGCAGCGCGGTCAGCCGCGCGACGATGTCGGTCAGCTTCGCGGCCTGCTGCTGCGATTCCTGCTGGGCCTGCTGGCGCGCCTCGTCGGCGGCGGGCGCGGCCTCGGCCAGTTCCGCCAGCCGCGCGTCGGCCACCGCCTGCTGCTCGTCGGCGGCGACGGACAGCCGCTTCACCTCATCGAGCTTGTCGTGCTGCGGCGCCGCCAGGCCCTGGCGCTCCTGCGCCAGGCGCTCGCGGCGGCCGCGCAGGCCCTTGAGCTGCTCATCGACGCTGCGGCTTTCCGCCGCCAGCACCTGGATCTGCTGCTGCACCTGCGTGACCTGCGTGCGCTGCTCGTTGGCGCGCGCCTGCGCGGCGCGCACCTGGTCCTCGACCTCGGGCAGCTTCATCGCCTGGTCCTCGGCCTGGGCGGCGAGGATCTCGCTCTGCTCCTCGGCCTGCGCGATCTGGGTGGCGACGTCGTCCAGCTCCAGCTGCGCCTGCTCGGCGCGCTCCTGCCATTGCTGGTTCTGCGCCTGCAGCTCGACCAGCCGCTGCTCCAGCCGCTGGCGCCCTTCGACGACGTAGCGGATGCGCTCCTCCAGCCGGCTGACCTCCATCTGCGCCTCGGCCATGCGGCCCTGCGCGGCATGCAGCTCGTCGCCGGCGCCGTAGTGGGCCTGGCGGATGGTCTCGAGCTCGGCCTCGAGCTGGCGCAGTTCGGCCATCTTGGCCTCGAGCGCGTTGACCGCCTCCGCGTGCTCGGTCTTCACCCGCGTGGCCTCGCCGGCCGCGTCGCGGTGCTTCAGGAACCACAGCTGATGCAGCTTCAGCGTGCCCTGGTCCTGCAGGTGGCGGTAGTTGGCGGCGACCTCGGCCTGGCGCTCCAGCTTCTCGAGGTTGCTATTGAGCTCCCGGAGGATGTCCTCGACGCGGGTCAGGTTCTCGCGCGTGTCCTTGAGGCGGTTCTCGGTCTCGCGGCGGCGCTCCTTGTATTTGGAGACGCCGGCGGCTTCCTCGAGGAACATGCGCAGTTCCTCGGGCTTGGATTCGATGATCCGGCTGATCGTGCCCTGGCCGATGATGGCGTACGCGCGCGGACCCAGGCCGGTGCCCAGGAACACGTCCTGCACGTCGCGCCGGCGCACCGGCTGGTTGTTGATGAAGTAGCTGGACGTGCCATCGCGCGTGAGCACGCGCTTGACGGCGATCTCGGTGAACTGGTTCCACTGGCCGCCGGCTCTCGCGCTGGTGTTGTCGAACACCAGTTCCACGCTGGAGCGGCTGGCCGGCTTGCGGTTGCCCGAGCCGTTGAAGATCACGTCCTGCATGGACTCGCCACGCAGTTCGCTGGCCTTGCTTTCGCCCAGCACCCAGCGCACCGCATCCATGATGTTGGACTTGCCGCAGCCGTTGGGGCCGACCACGCCGACCAGCTGGCCGGGCAGCTGGAAGTTCGTCGGATCGGCAAAGGACTTGAAGCCCGAGAGCTTGATCGAGTTCAGTCGCATCGGGGTGTGATCACCGGGCCGCCACAGCCTGCGCGTGATCTAAGCCTTTGATTTGATTGTGGAAACGCCCCTTGACGGGGCGCTCGATTCGCGGCGGATGATACCATCGCGCCCTTCGTCTTTTCCCCAGCCCCATGGCCAAGAATCCCTCCGCCAAGCCGGCCGCCAAGGCCGGCGCCAAGGCCGCCAAACCCGCCGCCAAACCCGCCGCCAAACCGGCCGCCAAACCCGCCGTCGCGCCCAAGATGCGCGAGATGCCGCCCAACCCGCCCAGCCGGCCCAGCAAGGAGATCCACGTCTTCCCCAACCCGGCCCCGGAGCGCGACTACGTCATCCAGTTCCAGATCCCCGAGTTCACCTGCCACTGCCCGCTGACGGGCCAGCCGGACTTCGCGCACTTCACGATCGACATGATCGCGGACCAGTACTGCGTCGAGCTCAAGAGCCTGAAGATGTACTTCTGGAGCTACCGCGACGAAGGCGCGTTCCACGAGAAGGTGACCAACACCATCCTCGAGGACATCGTGAAGGTGACCAATCCGCGCTTCATCCGCATCACCGCCAAGTGGTACGTGCGCGGCGGCATCTACACCAACGTCGTGGCCGAGCACCGCAAGAAGGGCTGGAAGCCGCTGCCGGCGGTCGACCTGCCGGCGCACGGCTTCGAGAGCGGCCTGCTGCGCTGATCCGCGCCCCGCATCCCGCACCAGGTCCCGCCGGATGGCCCTCGCCTACGACAGCGCGACGCAGTTCGTCGCGGTCGCGCTCAAGCGCAGCCGCATCGACGGCTACGGCGTGTTCGCCGCCGAGGACATCCCGGCCGGCACGCGGCTGGGCTTGCTGACCGGCGAATCGATCACGGTGGCCGAGGCCCGGCGCCGCGCGCAGGAAAGCCGCCGGCTGATGCTGGTGGAGCTCTCGCCGGCGCGGGCGATCGACGCCAGCCGCTCGCAGGACGCGATGCGCTTCACCAACCACAGCTGCCGGCCCAACGCCCGCATCCAGGTCGAGGACGGCGAGGTCAGCTTCTTCGCGACCGAGGACCTGCGGCCCGGCGACGAGATCACCGTCGACTACGGCGTGACCCACCACGAGGGCCGCCTGCCCTGCCGCTGCGGCGCGCCCGGCTGCCGAGGCTCGCTCTGAGCGTCAACCCAGCGTTGTCCAGCCGAGTACGGCCGCCGCGAAGGGGCCGCCTATGATTCCGCGCATGAGCACGTCCCCCGCCTCGCCCCTGGCCGATCCCACGGCCCCTCCCCCGGTCAACCCGCGATTGGCGCTCCTGAACCCCTACCCCTTCGAGCGCCTGCGCGCCCTGACCCAGGGCATCGTCCCCAACCCCGATTACCGCCCCATCTCGCTGGGCATCGGCGAGCCCAAGCATCCGGCGCCCAAGCTGGTCGAGGACGCGCTGATGGCCAACCTGAAGGGCCTGTCCAGCTACCCCGCCACGGCCGGCGAGCCCAAGCTGCGCGAGGCCATCGCGGGCTGGCTGCAGCGTCGCTACGCGCTGAGCCTGGACCCGGCCACGCAGATCCTGCCGGTCAACGGTTCGCGCGAGGCGCTGTTCGCACTGGCGCAGGTCGTGATCGATCCGAGCCGCCCGGGCGCCACCGTCGTCTGCCCGAATCCGTTCTATCAAATCTATGAAGGCGCCGCGCTGCTGGCCGGCGCCACACCGGCCTTCGCGAATTCCGACCCGGCGCGCAACTTCGCCGCCGACTGGTCGCAGATCGACGAGGCCACCTGGGCCCGCACGCAACTGCTCTACGTCTGCTCGCCGGGCAATCCGACCGGCGCGGTGATGCCGCTGTCGGAGTGGCGGACGCTGTTCGAGCTCAGCGACCGGCACGGCTTCGTGATCGCCTCGGACGAGTGCTACTCCGAGATCTACTTCCGCGACGACCCCGACGCCGCGCCGCTGTCGGGCCTGCAGGCCGCGGTCCAGCTCGGCCGGCCGGACTTCCGCAACCTGATCGCGTTCACCAGCCTGTCCAAGCGCTCCAACGTGCCGGGCATGCGCTCGGGCTTCGTGGCCGGCGACGCCGCCTGGATCAAGCGCTTCCTGCTCTATCGCACCTATCACGGCTCGGCGATGAGCCCGCTGATCCAGGCCGCCAGCATCGCCGCCTGGAACGACGAGGCCCATGTGGTCGAGAACCGCGCGCAGTACCGCGCCAAGTTCGCCGCCGTCACGCCGCTGCTGGCCGAGGTGCTGGACGTCGCCCTGCCCGACGCGGGTTTCTACCTGTGGGCGGCGGTGCCAGACGGTAACGATATTGGCTTCGCCCAGGGCCTGCTCGCTCAATACAATGTCGGCGTTCTGCCCGGCAGCCTGCTGGCCCGCGACGCCCACGGCCTCAACCCGGGCGCCGGCCGCATCCGCCTGGCGCTGGTGGCCGAACAGGCCGAATGCCTGGAAGCCGCCCACCGCATCGTCTCCTTCGCGAAGCAACTCAAGACCTCCGCCTGATCCGTCCCGCCGCGCGGCACCGCCCGTGCCGCCGGACCGGTCCCACCGACCCCGCATCGATCGACTCCTCGACACCCGCACCATGACGCAAGACCTGCAATCCATCATCGACCTGGCCTGGGAAGGCCGCGCCAACCTGACCTCGGCCAACAGCCCGGAAGTCCGCGCCGCCGTGGACGAGGTGCTGGGCCGCCTGGACGCCGGCACGCTGCGCGTGGCCGAGCGCAAGGCCGTCGGCGAATGGACCGTGCACCAGTGGGTCAAGAAGGCCGTGCTGCTGTCGTTCCGCTTGAACGACAACCGCCAGATGGGCGCCGGCGACATGACTTTCTTCGACAAGGTCCCGACCAAGTTCAGCGGCATGAGCGACGAGGCGCTGCGCGCCACCGGCGTGCGCGTGGTGCCGCCGGCGGTGGCCCGCCGCGGCAGCTTCATGGCGAAGAACGTGGTGCTGATGCCGTCCTACGTGAACATCGGCGCCTACGTCGACGAGGGCACGATGGTGGACACCTGGGCCACCGTCGGTTCCTGCGCCCAGATCGGCAAGAACGTCCACCTGTCCGGTGGCGTGGGCATCGGCGGCGTGCTGGAGCCGCTGCAGGCCAACCCGACCATCATCGAGGACAACTGCTTCATCGGCGCCCGCTCCGAGATCGTCGAAGGCGTGATCGTCGAGGAGAACTCGGTGATCTCGATGGGCGTGTACATCGGCCAGAGCACCCCGATCTACGACCGCGAGACCGACACCGTCTCCTACGGCCGCGTGCCGGCCGGCTCGGTGGTCATCAGTGGCAGCCTGCCCAAGAACGACAAGTACAGCCTGTACGCCGCGATCATCGTGAAGAAGGTCGACGCCGGCACGCGCGCCAAGACCTCCATCAACGAACTGCTGCGCGCCTGAATCGGGCCCACCCCCTACCGGCTTCGCCGGCCCCCTCAAGAGGGGGCGAGCCCGTGAGCCTGGCAGAGCCAGCCTCAGGGCTCCGCTGGGTAAAACCAACTATCCGCTTTGGAAGGGACGGAGATGAGCACTGGGAACATGGAGCGCATCCTGCGCCTGATGGCCGAGAAGGGCGCGTCCGACACCTATCTGTCGGCCAACATGCCGGTGCTGATCCGGATCAATGGGCAGATGCTGCAGCTGTCGGACCAGTTGCTCACGCCGGCCCAGCCGCGGGCGCTGATCTCCGAGGTCCTCGACCCGCAGCACCTGGCCGAGCTCGACGCCAATGGCGAGCTCAACATGGCGGTCTCGATTCCGAAGGTCGGCAGCTTCCGGCTCTCGGGCTTCCGCCAGCGCGGCTCGATCGCGGCGGTGTTCCGCCACATTCCGCACGTCATCCCGACGCTGGACAGCCTGACCCTGCCGCCCGTGCTGGGCAAGCTGATCACCGAGAAGCGGGGCCTGATCCTGATGGTCGGCGCCACCGGCACCGGCAAGAGCACCACGCTCGCGTCGATGCTGGAGCACCGCAACCAGACGATGACCGGTCACATCCTCACGATCGAGGATCCGATCGAATACCTGTTCACCAACAAGCGCTCGCTGGTCAACCAGCGCGAGGTCGGCCGCGACACCGCCTCGCTGAACACCGCGCTGAAGAACGCGCTGCGCCAGGCGCCGGACTGCATCCTGATCGGCGAGATCCGCGACCGCGAAACGATGACGGCGGCGATCTCGTACGCGCTGTCGGGCCATCTGGTCGTCGCCACGCTGCACGGCAACAACAGCTACCACGCGCTCAACCGGATCATGTCCTTCTACACGCCGGAGTCCCGCCCGGCGATGCTGAACGACCTGGGCGCGGGCTTGAAGGCGGTGATCTCCCAGCGCCTGGTGCGCGCCGCCGCGGGCGGGCGCGTGCCGGTCACCGAGATCCTGCTGAACACCAAGCTGATCGCCGAGCTGATCGAGCAAGGTGACTTCGCCGGCGTGAAGGAGGCGATGGAGAAGTCGATCGCCGAAGGCTCGCAGAGCTTCGAGGAGCACTTCGCCAAGCTGATCACCGAGGGCACGATCACCCGCGAGGAAGGCCTGGCCTTCGCCGACTCGCCGACCAACCTGCTCTGGCGCCTGCAGAACGACGGTCCCGGCGTCAAGCCCGGCGGCCCGGGCGCGTCGAAGAAGGAAGAGCCGGCCGAGGACACCGCCAACTTCACCTCGATCACGCTGGACGTGCAGCCGGGTTGATGCCCGCCCGCCCTGATCCCATGGACGACGACACCCTTGCGCTGCTCGAGCAGCTGATCGCCCGCGCGTCGGTGACGCCGCGGGATGCCGGCTGCCTGGAGCTCATCGGCGCCCGGCTGGAAGCGGCCGGTTTCGCGCTCGAACGGATGGACAGCGGGCCGGACGACTTCCGCGTCAGCAACCTGTGGGCGGTGCGNGGCGGATGCGCCGGTCCTGGTCTTCGCCGGCCACACCGATGTCGTCCCCACCGGCGATCTGGCCAAGTGGAGCAGCGATCCCTTCGTGCCCACGGTGCGCGACGGTCGCCTCTACGGACGCGGCGCGGCGGACATGAAGACCTCGCTGGCGGCGATGGTGGTGGCGGCCGAGGCCTTCGTCGCCGCGCATCCGGACCACCGTGGCAGCGTCGCCTTCCTGCTGACCAGCGACGAGGAAGGCCCGGCGCGCGATGGCACGGTCGTCTGCGTCGAGCGCCTGCGCGCGCGCGGCGCGCGGCTGGACTACTGCATCGTCGGCGAGCCGACCTCGGTCGAGCGCCTCGGCGACACGGTCAAGAACGGCCGCCGCGGCTCGCTGTCGGGCAAGCTGCGCGTCATCGGCATCCAGGGCCATGTCGCCTACCCGCAGCTGGCGCGCAATCCGGTGCACCAGGCCGCGCCGGCGCTGGCGGAGCTCGCAGTGACCGAGTGGGACGGCGGCAACGCCTACTTCCCGCCGACGACCTTCCAGATCTCCAACATCGCCGCCGGCACCGGCGTGGGCAACGTGATCCCCGGCGAACTGGTGGTGGACTTCAACTTCCGCTTCTCGACCGAATCGACGCCCGACACGCTGCGCCAACGGGTGCACGCGCTGCTCGAGCGCCATGGGCTGGAATACACGCTGGACTGGTCGCTCTCGGGCGAGCCCTTCCTGACGCCGGTGGGCGCGCTGTCGGCGGCGATCAGCGCGGCCATCGAGGCCGAAACCGGCGTGACCACCGAACTCTCCACGACCGGCGGCACCTCGGATGGGCGATTCATCGCCAAGCTGTGCCCCCAGGTGGTGGAATTCGGACCGCTCAATGCGAGCATCCACAAGATCGATGAATACGTGCCGCTGGACCAGATCGCGCCGCTGACGCGCATCTACCGCCGCACGCTGGAGAATTTGCTGCTGTGACGCTGTTGGAATTGATCGAGGCCCAGGCCGCCCGCCTCACCGAGGCGGGCGTTTCATTTGGGCATGGCACCACGAACGCCTTCGACGAGGCCGCCTGGCTGAGCCTGTGGGCGCTGGACCTGCCGCTGGACGCGCTCGACGCGCATGCGGGCGAGCCCGTCGACGCGGGCCGCGAGAAAGTGGAGGTCCTGGTCGAGCAGCGCATCGCCACCCGCAAGCCGGCCGCCTACCTGACGCGCGAGGCCTGGCTGCAGGGCGTGCCCTTCTACGTCGACGAGCGCGCCATCGTGCCGCGCAGCTTCATCGCGGAGCTACTCGCCGACGCGACCATCGATGCCTGGCTGTCGGACCAGACCACCCGCGTGCTGGACCTGTGCACCGGCAATGGCAGCCTCGCGGTGCTGGCGGCGATGGCCTGGCCCGAGGTGTCGGTCGACGCGATCGACCTGAGCGCCGATGCGCTCGCGGTCGCGGCGATCAACGTCGAGCGCCATCAACTCGGCGACCGCGTGCGGCTGCTGCAGGGCGACGGCCTGGCGCCGGCGCAGGGCGTGTATGACCTGATCCTCTGCAATCCGCCCTATGTGAACAGCGCGTCGATGGCCGCGCTGCCCGACGAATACCGCGCGGAGCCCGAGCTCGCGCTGGCCGGCGGCGCGGATGGCATGGACTTCATCCGCCGCCTGCTGGCCGACGCGCCGGCGCGGATGAACGAGCATGCGGTGCTGGTCCTGGAGATCGGCAACGAGCGCGCGTTCTTCGAGGCCGCCTTCCCGCAGCTCGAAGCGGCCTGGCTGGAGACTTCGGCCGGCGAGGACCAGGTGCTGCTGCTGACGCGCGAGGCGCTGGTGGCGGCCGGCTTCGGCGCCGAGGGAGCGTCCGCATGATCACCTTGCGCAACGTGGTGCTGCGCCGCGGCACCAAGGTCGTCCTGGACGACGCGAGCGTCGTGCTGCAGCCCGGCGAGAAGGTCGGCCTGGTCGGCCGCAACGGCGCGGGCAAGTCCAGCCTCTTCGCGCTGCTGACCGACCGGCTGCACAGCGACAAGGGCGACGTCGAGATCCCGCGCCACTGGGCGCTGGCCGAGGTCGCCCAGCACATGCCCGAGACCGACATGCCGGCCACCGAGTTCGTGCTCGAGGGCGACATCCGGCTGATGGCCGCCCGCCAGGCGCTGGCCGACGCGGAAGCGGCCGACGACGGCCATGCGATCGCCGATGCCTACGCGCAGCTGATGGACGCCGGCAGCCTCGACGCCCCGGCCCGCGCGCAGGCGCTGCTGATGGGCCTGGGCTTCAAGGGCACGCAGGTCGATGCGCCGGTGAACAGCTTCTCCGGCGGCTGGCGCATGCGGCTGCAGCTGGCGCGCGCGCTGATGTGCCCGTCCGACCTGATGCTGCTGGACGAGCCCACCAACCACCTGGACCTGGACGCCCTGGTCTGGCTGGAAGCCTGGCTGCAGCGCTATGAAGGCACGCTGATCATCATCAGCCACGACCGCGAATTCCTGGACGCGATCACCAAGGTCACGCTCCATCTGGACGATGCGAAGCTGCATCGCTACGGCGGCAACTACACCGCCTTCGAGTCGATGCGCGCCGAGCGCATGCTCCAGCAGCAGCAGGCCTTCGACAAGCAGCAGGAGCGCATGGCGCACCTGCAGAAGTTCATCGACCGCTTCAAGGCCAAGGCCTCCAAGGCCAAGCAGGCGCAGAGCCGCGTGAAGGCGCTGGAGCGCATGGAGAAGCTGGCACCGGTGCTCACCGCGTCGGACTTCAGCTTCGAGTTCCGCGAGCCGTTGAACCTGCCCAATCCGATGCTGATGTTCGACACCGTGTCCGTGGGCTACGACACGGACGAGGGCGAGAAGGTCATCGTGCGCGGCATCGACCGCTCGGTGCTGGCGGGCCAGCGCTTCGGCATCCTGGGCGCGAACGGCCAGGGCAAGTCGACCTTCGTGAAGACGGTGGCGCGCATGCAGCGCGCGATGGGCGGCACCATCACCGAGGGCAAGGGCCTGTCGATCGGCTACTTCGCGCAGCAGGAGATGGACGTGCTGCGGCCCGACGAGGGCCCGCTGATGCACATGATCCGGCTGGCCAAGGAGGTCAGCCCGAATGCGCGCGAACAGGAGCTGCGCGACTTCCTGGGCCAGTTCCGCTTCGTCGGCGACATGGTCAACCAGGAGGTTGGCAGTTTGTCCGGCGGCGAGAAGGCGCGGCTGGTGCTGGCGATGCTGGTGTGGCAGCGCCCCAACCTGCTGCTGCTGGACGAACCGACCAACCACCTGGACCTGCAGACGCGCGAGGCGCTGTCGATGGCGCTCAACGAGTTCGAAGGCACCGTCATGCTGGTCAGCCACGACCGCGCGCTGCTGCGCGAGGTCTGCGACGAGTTCTGGCTGGTGGCCGACGGCAAGCTCGCGCCCTTCGATGGCGACCTCGACGATTACCAGCGCTGGCTGCTGGAGCAGTCCAAGGAGGCCGCGAAGCTGGCGAAGGAACAGGCCAAGCAGGCGATTCGCGAGGCCCGGGCCACCGGCAAGGCCGAGGCACCGGCTACCGTGGCCGCACCGGCCCCGGCCGTCGCGCCGCCACCCGCCGCGGCGCCCGCGCCCGTCAAGCGCGAGGACCGCAAGCTCAGCGGCCAGGCTCGTCAGAAGCTCAACGAGCAGACGCGCCCGCTGCGCAAGGAGATGGAGCAGATCGACGCGAAGATGAAGGTCTGGGCGGAGGAACGCGCGGCGCTGGAAGCGCAGCTCTCCAACCCTGGTCAGACCGCCGCGCAGATCGCGGAAGCCGGCAAGCGCCTGAAGGCCATCGGTGACGAGATCGAGGAGGCCGAGATGCGCTGGCTCGAATTGAGCGAGCAGGTCGACGCGATCCATGCCGCTGCGGGCTGACCACCAGCCGGTGTCACCACGGTGCGCCGGCGTCCGGGGGGACGTGACGTTTGCACGCCGCTGGTTAGACATGATTCGACTGGTAAGACCAATGGACTAGGCGAGAGGCCACTGCGGACAATTCCAGCCGTTGTACAGCGGCCCCAGACGGGGACAAGGGCAGTCTCCGATGCGCGTCCGGCCTATTTCATCCAAGCCCTTTCTCCGGCAAGTGGACCGCCCCTGGGCACGTCGTGCCGTGCTCACCGCCGCGATCTCGGCGCTCTCGGCCTGCAGCGGCGGTGGCGGCGATCCGGGCACGTCCGTGTTCGGCGCCGGGAGTGCCGGCGGCTCGACATCAGCGCTGACGACGGCCACCTCGGCGACACCGGTCACCACGCCCCCGGCGCCCGTGACGCCCGCGCCGACGGCGCCAACGCCGCCCGGGGCGACCGCGCCCCTTCCCCAACCGCCGGCGCCGCCCCCGCCCGCCGCCGCACCACCGACCGCCGCACCACCGACCGCCACACCGGCACCGGCACCGGCACCGGTTCCAGCGCCGGCGCCCGCAGCGCCCGCGCCATCACCATCACCATCACCATCGCCCGCCCCCGCCCCCGCCCCTGCGCCTGCACCTGCGCCTGCGCCTGCGCCAACACCGACACCGACACCGACACCGACGCCGGTTCCCGCTCCGGCACCAACACCGGCTCCGGCGCCGCCCCCCACAACCACGCTGTCGGCCACCTGCACCGCCTCCAGCCGCCGCATCCACGTCTCGCCGATGCTGATCGGCCAAGTCACCGTGACCCGGCAAGCGCCGGGCGCGCAGGCCCCCCTCTCGGGCAGCGATGGGTGCGCCGACACCGGGGAGACCATCGTCCTGACCGCGAAGGCGCCCGCCAATTTCAAGCTCACCGGCTGGACCGGCGACGCGGCGGAGCTGTGCGACGCCGGCTCCGGCACCTGCACCATCGGCAAGCTGTCCCGGGACCTGGTGGTCGCCGCGACTTTCACGATCCAGTCCTTCAAGCATCCTGGCCTGCTGAGCACCGCGGCCGACCTGGACCGCATGAAGGCCGCCGTGCTGGCCGGCACCGCGCCCATCGCCGACGACTACCAGCTCATGCTGAGGGCCAACAGCGGCCTGGCGCCCACGCCGGCCCAGCTCGATGCCGGCGCCAGGATCACCTACGCCGCCCGTCCGCAGGCCACGATCTGCCGCGGCAGCAACTGCCCATCGGGCGCGAACGCCCAATACCTGTGGTGGGACGTCAATGCCGTCCAGGTCCTCGTCTACCAGTGGAAGATGACCGGCCGCCGCGAATACGCCGATGCCGCCGTGCGTATCCTCAACGCCTGGTCCGGCAAGCTGACGAAGCTGGACGGCTTCTTCGACGGCTTCCTCGTGGCGGGCATCCAGGGCTACCAGCTCGCCGTGCTCGGCGAACTGCTGCGCGACTACGACGGCTGGGGCCGCGACGACTTCAGCGCCTTCAAGACGATGATGAACACCGTCTTCGTCGGCTGGGCGAAATGGTTCATCGGCATGAACCAGGGTGGACTGTCGACGGCCCGCGTTTTCTCCAACTGGGACCTGGCGATGGAGAACTGCCTGCTCGCCAACGCGGTGCTCGCCGACGACGTCGACATGTTCAACTGGGTGGTGGACTTCTACGTCCGTGGCACGACCAATGGGGCGCTCGCGAACTACGCGTACTACCGCCATCCCGGCAACCTGGTCCAGACCCAAGAGACCGGCCGCGACCAGGGCCACAACACGCTGAGCCTGATGCTGGCGTCCAACCTGGCCGAGATGGCCTGGAACCAGGGCGTCGACTTCTATGGCTGGGACGACAACCGCCTGCTGGGCACCGCCGAGTACGTCGCGAGAGCCAACCTCATCAACCCGGCTACCGGCCTGTACTACGCCGTGCCCTTCCAGTTCTGGCAGAACATGGATTGGCCAGACACCCAGTCCGGCTTCTCCACCGGCGCCATCGGCCTGTTGCGGCCGGAGTGGACGGTGATCCACGAACACTATGTGAAGCGCAAGGGCCTGGCCGCGCCGTACACCGCCGCGATGATGCAGCGCGTGGGCAACGAAGGCGGCCCCAGCGGCAGCGCCAGCGGCGCCTATGACGGCCTGGGCTACGGCACCTTCCTCTACACCCGGCCGGCCGCCGCCGCGCCGCTGGCGATCGCGCCCAGCTTGTCGGGACGGGCCCGAGAAGGCGCGGCGGAGCTGAGCTGGTGGGGCAGCGCCGGCGCGCGCAGCTACGACGTCCTGCGAGCCGGCCAGTCCGGCGGCCCGTACGCTCCGGTGGCCACCGGCATCTCGGATCTGCCCACCTACCTCGACCGGCCCGCCCAGGGCGGGGAGTACTACTACGTCGTCGTCGGCCGCGACGCTTCCGGCAGCACGACCAACCGCTCCAACGAAGTACGGATCAACACCGGGGCCGCGAAGCTGCGCGCCACGCTGAACTTCGGCAGCGACACCGGCAGCTATGAACACGATCCGGCCAGCGGTCGCGTGGTCGGCCGATTGGTGGGCGGCGCGGCACGGGTCACCAGCAAGCTGGGCCGGGCCGTCGACCTCGACGGCAAGACCGGCGCCATCGAACTGCCCGACGAGATCCTGCGGAGCACCGGCGACTTCTCGTTCGCGACCTGGGTCTACTGGCGCGGCGGATCCGGCAATCAGCGCATCCTGGACATCGGCATCAACTCGACCCGCTACATGTTCCTGACACCCTCGGCGGGCGGCGCGCTGAAGGCCTCGATCAGCCTGTACAGCTGGGCCTACGACGGCCAGGATGCCGTGACCGCCCCCGCGCTCAAGACCAACGAATGGCACCACGTCGCCATCACGCTGTCGGGCACCGGCTGCGCCACCTCGAGCGGCCCGTTGTGCGCCGCGGGCCAGGGCGGCAACACGATGACGCTCTACCTCGACGGCAAGCAGGTCGGACAGACCCGCGGCGTGCTCTTCACGCCCGGCGATCTGGGCTACACCCGCAATAACGCCCTAGGGCGTTCGCAATACACAGGCGACCCGCTCTTCAACGGCATGCTGGACGACGTGCGCTTCTATGACGGCGCCCTGACCGCGGCGGAAGTGGTGACGCTCTACCAGCAGCGCTAAGGGCGGTCCGGCCCGCCCGGCTTTGCTGAATCACCCCTTCCCGGCCCCCCCGCTTTCCGGGATCGCCCCGCTCCGGTTTCCCCTCGATCGATTCCGCCAATCGATGGGAAAGACCATTTCAATTGTACGCAATTGAATTGCTCGCTAAAGTTCACCCCATGCCGAAGACGAACCACCCCGGCCCCCATGACGTCGCCGCCCCGACCGGCGCCGCTGGCGGCCAGCCCTCGATGCCCGCCGGCACCGACTGGCTGAAGCTGGACGTTCAGCTGTGCTTCGCGCTGTATTCGACCTCGCTGGCGATGACCAAGCTCTACAAGCCCCTGCTGGCGCCGCTGGGCCTGACCTACCCGCAATACCTCGTGATGCTGGTACTGTGGGAAACGGAGGGCCTGGGCGTCTCGGAGCTGGGACAGCGTCTGAGCCTGGATTCCGGCACGCTCACACCGCTGCTGAAGCGGCTCGAGGCCAGCACGCTGATCGAGCGCCAGCGCGCCCGCGGCGACGAGCGCCGCGTCGAGATCCATCTGACCGCCGCCGGCCGCGCATTGCGCGATCAGGCGGTCGGCATTCCCGAGCAGTTGGCCTGCGCCAGCGCCTGCGGGCCGGCCGAGCTCGAATCGCTGACACGCCGTCTGCAGGCCTTGCGCACCAACCTGCTGACCCATCTCGCCGCCAATTCCGCCGCCGATCCCGCCGCGCTCACCGAGAGCGATGCCGAGGACGGCAATCCCTGACCCCCAAGCGTTCTTTCCCCTCACCACCAAGGAGCCCCACATGGCCATCGAAAAAGCCCTCTACACCGCCACCGCCACCGCCACCGGCGGCCGCTCCGGCACCGCGCAATCGTCGGACGACCGCCTGAAGGTCCAGCTGTCCACGCCCAAGGCGCTGGGCGGCGACGACGGCGCCGGCACCAACCCGGAACAGCTGTTCGCCGCAGGCTATTCCGCCTGCTTCATCGGCGCGATGAAGGCCGTCTCGGCCCGCAACAAGGTCGCCCTGCCGGCCGAAGTCTCGATCACCAGCGAAGTCGGCATCGGCCCCCACGCCAACAAGCCGGGCGCCTTCGGCATCGCCGTGGCGATGAAGATCTCGGTGCCGGGCATGGACCGCGCCCAGCTGGAAAAGCTGGTGGCCGACGCCCACGAGGTCTGCCCCTACTCGAACGCCACCCGCGGCAACGTCGACGTCACGCTGACGATCGTCTAAGCCTTCCGCGGCGCCCGGTCACCACCGGGTCGAGCACAAAGAAAAGCGCCGGTCATGCCGGCGCTTTTTCATTCATGGGTCCAGCCGTCGACGCTTCGCTCCGTCGCGACCGACGAAGCCACTCGCGACGGCTGTGGTTCAGCGTTGCAGCAGGCTAAGCATCAACTCGACGCGCGCCGCCCACGGCGACAGCGCGGCGGCGGGCTCATCGCTGGCGCCCACGATGCGTCCCTGCGCGCACCGCGTCGTCCGCCACACCGGCACGCCGGCCTCCTTGAGCGCGCGCACCGGCGCCTCGAGCGCCTGATTCACCGTGCCGTTGCCCGTGCACGCCAGCACCAGCCCCTGGAGACCGGCCGCTCGCCAGGCTTCGAGCGACCGCGCATCGGCGCCCGCATGGCTGGCGAGCACCTCCACCCAGGGCCACTGGGCCGCGTTCTCCGGCAGCAGCGCCGCGCCGAGCGCCTCGCCCGCCGGCCAGTCGCGGAAGCGCCGCACGACGCCCTCCTCCACCACGGCCAGCGGCCCGGCGTCAGGCCCTGCCTCGAAGGCGTCGAGCCGGTAGCTGTGCGTCTTGCGCAGTTCGAGCCCGGACCAGACCTGGCCCGCCACGACGGCGATGACGCCTCGCACGGCTTCGCTCTCGGCAACGGCGACGGCGTCCAGCAGGTTCTGCGGACCATCCGCCTGGATGGCGGTCGCCGGCCGCATCGCGGCGGTCAGCACGACCGGCTTCTCCGGCGCCAGCACGCGCTGCAACAGGTAGGCGGTCTCTTCCAGCGTGTCGGTGCCGTGCGTAATCACCACGCCGCGGACCTCGGGCCGGTCCAGGTGCTCCCGCACCCGCTTCGCCAGCCGCGCCCAGGTGGCGTGATCCATGTCCTTGCTGTCGAGCTGGGCCAGCTGTTCAGCCTCCAGCGACTTCGCCGCGAGCGCCGGGACCGCCTTTACCAGCGACTCCACCGATAGCGAACCCGCCTTGTAGCCGACGTTGTCCGTGGCGCTGCCGGAGGCGCCGGCGATCGTCCCGCCGGTGCCGATGATCACGAGGGTCTGGGGCGCACTTTGCAATTTGTCGTCTCCTGTATAAAAATCCAGATGCTGGATGGATTCTCAGGCGGCTTTCGAACCCTCGAAGCCGTTTTGCATTCCAACCAGTCCTCCATGGAATAAAGGCCTGTGCTCGTGGATACACCGCCCAAACTCACCGCCCGCCAACAACAGATCTTCGATCTGGTCCGCGACAGCATCGAGAGCACCGGCTCGCCGCCCACGCGCGCCGAGATCGCGCAGCAACTCGGCTTCAAGTCCGCGAACGCCGCCGAAGAACACCTGCAAGCGCTCGCCCGCAAGGGCGTCATCGAACTGGTGGGGGGCACCGCGCGCGGCATCCGCCTGCCGTCGACCGCGCTGCGCCAGGTCAACCGCGCCCGGGAGCACAGCCAGTTCGCCCTGCCGTTGGCGAGCCTGGCGCAACTGACGCTGCCGCTGGTCGGCCGGGTCGCTGCCGGCGCGCCCATCCTCGCCGAGGAACATGTGGAGCAGCACTATAGCGTCGACCCCTCGATGTTCGCGAAGGCGCCGGACTTCCTGCTGCGCGTGAAAGGCATGAGCATGAAGGACATCGGCATCATGGACGGCGACCTGCTGGCCGTGAAGAAGATCAGCGAAGCGCGCAATGGCCAGGTCGTCGTCGCGCGCCTGGGTGACGAGGTCACCGTGAAGCGCTTCCAACGCCATCCGGACGGCATCCGACTTCTGCCGGAGAACGCCGATTTCGCCCCGATCGAGGTCACGCCGGATGAGCAGTTCGCCATCGAAGGCCTGGCCGTCGGATTGATCCGCTCCGGCGGGTTTCACTGAGCGGGTACGAGTGCCGCATGGCTGCGCGAAAGACGCACACGAAAGCGGCTTCGGCCGCTGAATGCCTCACGCTGCGGCAAATTCCCAACATCGGTCCCGCGATGGTTCGGGATTTTGAATCGATGGGGATTCGGCAACCTGCGGACCTCATCGGCGCCGATGCATTTGCGCTCTATCAGCGGATTTGCAAACTGACCGGCCAGCGCCACGATCCCTGCGTGCTGGATACCTATATGGCGGCCGTCGATTTCATGAACGGCGCCTCGCCCAGAGATTGGTGGAGTTATACCGCCCAGCGCAAGCGCGAGTATCCGGACCTCTGAATATTCCGCGGGCGTGACCCGCCTTAACCAGAATGAGACCAGAACGGGCAAAGAAAAAACCCTGCCGAATTGCATCGACAGGGTTTCAATATTGGCGGAGTGGACGGGGCTCGAACCCGCGACCCCCGGCGTGACAGGCCGGTATTCTAACCAACTGAACTACCACTCCAGATACGACGCTGTTGAGCGCGTCGATATCGTTCGCGAACAAGTTTCGCTGCAAGCCAACGGATCCATTCGGAACCGCGATGCAGCCAAGCCTTGTCAAACTTGGCGTCCCCTAGGGGATTCGAACCCCTGTAATCACCGTGAAAGGGTGGTGTCCT
>NZ_JBQEOF010000004.1:0-105592 GCF_052044995.1 Roseateles sp. 22389 | reverse complement strand
CCCGCGACCCCCGGCGTGACAGGCCGGTATTCTAACCAACTGAACTACCACTCCAGATACTCAGAATCTTTCGATTCCTTCGCATCAAACTGGTCTCGCTTTGATTCGATCAATGACTTGATCGCTTCTCCGCGTCGATTTCGTTACTATACCTGATTTTGACAACGCTTAAATCGAGTTCCGAAGAATTTTCGATTTTCACGTTCAATCTCGGTCAGTAACCAAGCTCGAAAACTTGGCGTCCCCTAGGGGATTCGAACCCCTGTAATCACCGTGAAAGGGTGGTGTCCTAGGCCTCTAGACGAAGGGGACTGAACCTTCTTCCTTGAACCGCGCGCCACGCAAACCGAAGTTTGGTGGAGGTAAGCGGGATCGAACCGCTGACCTCTTGCATGCCATGCAAGCGCTCTCCCAGCTGAGCTATACCCCCTTTGGGGATTCGAACCGATTCGTTTCAGCGGCTTTTGAATCTCATCGGGGAGCTCGCGCTCCCCGTTTTGATTCGCCATCTGCTGCTTCGAAGTTCGTTTCGAACAACGCGCTGTTCAAGCGAGAACGAGAGTATAGAACGAGTTTTAAACGGAACGCAAGCGGTTCAACAAAATTTCTTTGTCGAAGAGTTCCAGCACCGCATCGACCGACGGCGTCTGCGCGCGGCCGCAGGCCAGCACGCGTACCGGGATGGCCAGTTGCGGCATCTTCAGGCCGTGCGCCGCGATCGTTTCCTTGATGGCGGCGCTGATGGAAGCCTTGTCCCAGCTGGCCAGCGCCTCGAGCTTGTCGGCGAACGCGAGCACGGCCGGCTTGACCGCATCGGTCAGGTGCTGCGCGCGGTCGGCCTCGCTGGGCGTCACCGGCGACACATACATCGCCAGCCAGTCGGCCAACGCGATGGTCGTGCTGCAGCGGTCCTTGAACAGGCCGCACATCGCCTCCAGCCGCTGCGGCGCGCTCAGGCCGCGCTTGGCCAGTTGAGCGCTCACCAGTTCCGCAAGGCGGGCGTCATCGGCCAGCTTGATGTAGTGCGCATTGACCCATTCCAGCTTGGCCGGGTCCCACTGCGCAGGGCTCTTGGAAATGTGGCTGCCGTCGAACCACGACACCAGCTGCTCGCGCGAGAACAGCTCGTCGTCACCGTGGCTCCAGCCCAGGCGCGACAGGTAGTTCAGCATCGCCTCGGGCAGATAACCGTTGTCCTCGTAGGCGGTCACGCTGACCGCGCCGCGGCGCTTGGACAGCTTCAGGCCGTCGTCGCCCAGGATCACCGGGATGTGCCCGAAGGCCGGCAAGGGCGCGCCCAGCGCATTGAACAGGTTGATCTGCCAGGGCGTGTTGTTGATGTGCTCGTCACCGCGGAAGACATGGGTGATCTTCATGTCCCAGTCGTCGACCACCACCGCGAAGTTGTAGGTCGGCACACCGTCCGGACGCAGCAGGATCAGGTCGTCGATCTCGCGGTTGTTGATGGTGATGGTGCCCTTGACCAAGTCGTCCCAGCTCACGTCGCCGTCGATCGGATTCTTGAATCGGACCACCGGCGACACGCCGGCCGGGATCGCCGGCAGCGTCTTGCCCGGCTCCGGGCGCCAGGTGCCGTCGTAGCGGCGCTTCTCGCCGCGCCCTTCCTGGCCGGCCTTCATCGCGGCCAGCTCCTCGGGCGAGCAGTAGCAGCGGTAGGCGGTGCCCGCGGCGATCATCTGCTCGATCACCGCGTGGTAGCGCTCCAGGCGCTGCATCTGGTAGACCGGACCCTCGTCGTAGTCGAGCCCCAGCCACTTCATCGACGCCAGGATCTGGTCGACCGAATCCTGCGTCGAACGCGCGACATCGGTGTCCTCGATGCGCAGCACGAATTCGCCACCGTGGTGACGCGCATAGGCCCACGAGAACAGCGCGGTGCGGGCCGTGCCCAGGTGCAGGAAGCCCGTCGGCGACGGCGCGATGCGGGTGCGGATGGGAGAGGTCATAGCGAGTTCAAACCACGGGCCAGGTCGGCCTTGATGTCTTCGATGTCTTCGAGGCCCACCGCGACGCGGATCAGCCCCTGCGTGATGCCGGCCGCCTGGCGTTGCGGCTCGGTGAGCCGGCCGTGCGAGGTGCTGGCCGGATGGGTGATGGTGGTCTTGGTGTCGCCGAGGTTGGCGGTGATGGAGCAGATGCGTGTCTGGTCGATCACGTGGAAGGCGGCGGCGCGACCGCCGTCCTCGGCCGCCCGGGCGCCGCCCTTGACGATGAAGGACACCACCGCCCCGCCCTGCCCGCCTTGCTGGCGCATCGCAAGCTCATGCTGCGGGTGCGACTTCAGGCCCGGGTAATAGACACGCTCGACGCCGGGATGGGCCTCCAGCCATTCGGCCAGCCGCGCGGCGCTGGCGGTCTGCGCCTTCATGCGCACCGACAGCGTCTCCATGCCCTTGAGCACGACCCAGGCGTTGAACGGCGAGAGCGACATGCCCACCGAGCGCATCACCGGCGTGAACACCTCGTCCACATGTTTCGACGACGCGCAGATCGCGCCGGCGATCACGCGGCCCTGGCCATCGAGGTACTTGGTGCCGGAATGGATGATGAAGTCCGCGCCCATCTTCGCCGGCTGCTGCAGCGCGGGGGATGCGAAGCAGTTGTCGACCGCGAGCAGCGCACCGTGGCCGTGCGCGATGTCCGCCAGCGCGGCGACGTCGCAGACCTCGGTCAGCGGATTGGTCGGGGTCTCGGCGAACAGCAGCCTGGTGTTGGGCTGCAGCGCGTTCTTCCATTCCGTCAGGTCGGTCTGCGAGACGAAGGTCGTCTGGACGCCGAACTTGCCGAACTCGCCCTGCAGCAGCTTGATCGTCGAGCCGAAGACCGAGCGCGAGCACACGACGTGATCGCCGGCCTTCAGCAGGCCCATCACGAGCAGCATGATCGCGGACATGCCCGAGGACGTCGCGATGCAGGCCTCGGTGCCCTCCAGCGCCGCGAGCCGGCGCTCCATCATCATCACCGTCGGGTTGGAGAAGCGGCTGTAGACGAAGGCCTCCTCCTCGTTGGCGAAGCGGCGCGCGGCGGTGGCCGCGTCCGGATGCACGAAGGAGCTGGTCAGGTACAGCGCCTCGGAGTTCTCGCCCCAGGGCGACGGCGGCAGCCCCTCGCGGACCGCGAGCGTGTCCAGGCGCGCGTCGGCCGGCAGGTCCACGCGCGGGATGCCCCCTTGCTTTTCGTTGGCCATCACTGGTCTCCACCGCTCTGCAGCGCGAGGCGGCTGCGCGCCGGCAGGTCCTCCTCCTCGGGCTGCGACTTGCGCTGCGCCTGCAGCGTCGCGAAGTCCTCGGCCGACACGTCGCCGGTGATGTACTGGCCGTCGAAGCAGGAGGCCTCGAAGCCGTTCAGACCCGGACGCAGCTGGGCGACGACGCGTTTCATCGCGTCGACGTCCTGGTAGATCAGCGCATCGGCGCCGATGAACTGGCGGATCTCCTCGATCGAGCGGCCATGGGCGATCAGCTCCTCCTTGGTCGGCATGTCGATGCCGTAGACGTTGGGGAAGCGCACCGGCGGCGCGGCCGAGGCCAGGTAGACCTTGTTGGCGCCGGCCTCGCGGGCCATCTGGACGATCTCCTTGGAGGTCGTGCCGCGCACGATGGAATCGTCGACCAGCAGCACGTTGCGGCCCTTGAACTCCAGGCCGATCGCGTTGAGCTTCTGGCGCACCGACTTCTTGCGCGTGGACTGGCCCGGCATGATGAAGGTCCGGCCGACGTAGCGGTTCTTGACGAAGCCCTCGCGGTACGGCTTGCCGATGCGGTGCGCGAGCTGCATCGCCGACGGGCGGCTCGATTCCGGGATCGGGATGACGACGTCGATCTCGCTGGGCGGGATCGTCGAGATCAGGCGCTGGGCCAGCGTCTCGCCCATGTTCAGGCGCGCCTGGTAGACCGAGATGCCGTCCATCACCGAGTCCGGGCGCGCCAGGTAGACGAACTCGAACATGCAGGGATTCAGCGTCGGATGCTCGGCGCACTGCTGCGTGTGGAGGGTGCCGCTGGTGTCGATGAACAGGGCCTCGCCGGGCGCGAGGTCGCGCGTCAACGTGTGGCCGGTGCCCTCGAGCGCGACGCTCTCGCTGGCCACCATCACCTCGCCGTCGCCCGACTGGCCGAAGCACAACGGCCGGATGCCGTAGGGATCGCGGAAGGCGAGCAGGCCATGACCGGCGATCAGCGCGATCACGCCGTAGGAGCCCTTGATGCGCTTGTGCACCGTGCCCACGGCCTTGAAGATCTGTGCCGGCGTCAGCGGCAGGTCGCGGCCGGCCATCTCCAGCTCATGGGCCAGCACGTTGATCAGCACCTCGGTGTCGCTCTCGGTGTTGATGTGGCGGCGATCGACCTCGAACAGCTCGTCCTTCAGCGCATGCGCGTTGGTCAGGTTGCCGTTGTGGACCAGCACGATGCCGTAGGGGGCGTTGACGTAGAACGGCTGGGCCTCTTCCTCGGAGTAGGCATTGCCGGCGGTCGGGTAGCGGACCTGGCCCAGGCCCACGTTGCCGGGCAGCGCGCGCATGTTGCGAGTGCGGAAGACATCGCGCACCATGCCGCGCGCCTTGTGCATGAAGCACTTGTGGCCCTGCATCGTGACGATGCCGGCCGCGTCCTGGCCGCGGTGCTGCAGCAGCAGCAGCGCGTCATAGATCAGCTGGTTGACCGGCGCCTTGGAAATCACACCGACGATGCCGCACATGGGAGGTCCTTCAATGCTCTGGAAACGGGAGGAAAGCGAAGACCCGGGCGCTCGTGACGCTCAGGCCGGAATGTAGTCGTGCAGCGCCGCCGGCAACAGCGGCCGCAGCTGCGTCAGCGCCGCCTGCAGCCAGGGCGCGGCCTGCGATTCGGTCCAGGCTTGCGAGCGCACCGCCGGTGTCATGCCGACGATGACGGTGGCCAGCAGCGCCAGCAGCACCGCGCGCAGCACGCCGAAGGCCGCGCCGCCGAGCCGGTCGATCACGCCCAGCGGCGTCGCGTGAATCAGCGCCCGGACCAGCTTCGCGCCCAGGCCCCACACCAGCAGGACGAGGATGAAGCCCAGCACCAGTCCCAGCGCATGGATCAGCGCCGGGCCGACCTTCTCCGGCGGGATGAAGCGCTCGATGAACGGGGCGACGAAGGGCGAGGCCAGGTAGGCCACGCCCCAGCCGGCGATCGTCATCAGCTCGAACACCAGGCCGCGCCAAGCGCCCAGCAGCACCGAGATCGCCAGCAGGCTCAGCAGCGCGATGTCGATCCAGTTCATCGCGGTGCTCCGCGACGGGCAACTGGCGATCGGGGCGCGAGGCGTTCATGGCCGGGCATCGTCCTGGTCTCCGTGCCGGCCCGTCAGAGCGTCAGCACGGCCGAGGAGAGGCCACCGCCGCGCACCTTCGCCGCGACCTTGTCCGCCTCGTCCCGCGAATTGAACGGCCCCACCCGCACGCGGATGCGCTTGCCGTCGGCGGTCTCGACCGCCTGCGTGTAGGTCTTCAGTCCGAGCCGCTCGACCTTGGCGCGCACGTCCTGCGCGGCCTTGCCATCGGCGTAGGCGCCGACCTGGACGATGAAGCGCCCGCCGCCGGCGGCGGCGTCGGGCTTGCGGTCCGACGCGGACCGGCCTTCCAGCAAGGCCTGCGCGCGAGCGGCGTCGGCCGACCGGGTGTCGGGCTTCGATTCGGGCTTGGCTTCCGGTTTGCGCTCCGGCTTGGCCTCGGGTTTCGGCTCGGGCTTGCGTTCCGGCTTGCTGCTTTCGGGCTTGCTGCTTTCAGGCTTGGACTCGGCCCGGGTGTCGGGTCTGGACTCCGGCTTGGGCTCGACGCGCGCCGGGCGTGCCGGTTCGGCCATCGTGGCGCGCTCGTCGGGCTGCGTCGCCATGCGCGTCGGCGGCATCGCCTGCGCGACCTGCTGCTCCGGCGTCGCGGTCTGGGGTGGCGGCACCGCGCGGTCGGCGGCGGCCTGCTCGGCGGACTCGGTGATGATGCCGCGACCGGCATCGCCATCGGCGGCCGGGGGACGCGAAGTCTGGGCGGTCGGCGCCGGGATGTTCAGCGGCGCGGCGCCGTCCTTGCGCGGGATGTCGATCGGCAGGTCCACCGGGATGGGACGGGGCTGGGTCTCGAACAGCAGCGGGAACACGATCACCGCCACCCCCACCAGCACCGCCGCGCCGATCAGGCGCCGCCGGGCCCGCAGGCGCAGTTGCTGGACGTCGTCCACCGCCTCGGCGCCACCGCGGGCACGGCCACGGCCGCCGTCGCCGGAGCGACCCCGCTCGGCACCGCGATCGCCGGCCTCATTCGCTTCGCCGCGCTTCAGGAAGGAAAGAAATCCCATGTACTCGGAAGACCTGGTTGGTGCCGCGCCGCCCCGGAGCGGAAAGCGGCCCTGGCGCATCTGCGGACAGGGCCGCCGACTTCAATCGCGACAGATTCGAATGCAGCGTTGCGATGCGTTCAACGCGCGGTTGGCGCGGCATGGGCGGTAGTTCAGGGCCCGGCTTCCGGCTGGACGCCGCCGCCCAATCTCGGGATGCCGTGCTTGAGGATGCCGCCCACGGTGAAGAACGAACCAAAGACCAAAATTCTATCAGCGGGGTCCGCCTCGGCCGCCGCGGCGGCCAGCGCCGACGCGGGGTCCGGATGCAGAGAACTGCCCACTTCCTTCGGCGTCTGCAGCGCGCCGGCGGCGCGGGCCTCGTCGAAGCGCTGCTGGAGCGCCTGGGCGGTCGCCGCACGGGCGATCGGCAGGTCGCAGAAGTGCCAGTGATCGATCAGCGGCGAGATCCGCGCCAGGATGTTGGCCAGGTCCTTGTCGGCCATCGCGCCGAGCACCGCGCGGGTGCGCGGGTAGAAGCCCATCTGGTCCAGGTTCTGCGCCAGCGCCGCCACCGCGTGCGGGTTGTGCGCCACGTCCAGCACCAGCATCGGCGAGCCCGGGATCACCTGGAAGCGCCCCGGCAGCTCCACCAAAGCCAGGCCGGCGCGCACCGCCTGGGCGGAGATCGGCAGCCGCTCGTACAGCGCCTCGAACACGGCCAGCACGCCGGAGGCATTCAGCAGCTGGTTCACGCCACGCAGCGCCGGATACGACATGCCGCTGTAGCGGCGCGAGCGCCCCGCCCACTGCCACTGCTGCCGGTCGCCCGAATAGGTGAAATCGTGGCCCAGCTGGCGCAGGTCGGCCCCGATCGAGGCCGCATGCGCGGCGATCGAGGCGGGCGGCATCGGGTCGGAGACGATCACCGGCTTGCCCGGCCGCATGATGTGCGCCTTCTCGCGGCCGACCGATTCGCGGTCCGGACCCAGGTACTCGGTGTGGTCCAGGTCGATGCTGGTGATGACGCTGCAGTCAGCATCGATCGCGTTGACCGCGTCCAGCCGCCCGCCCAGGCCGACCTCCAGGATCACCAGGTCCAGCGGCTCCGCGGCCAGGCGATGCAGGATCGCGAGCGTCGTGAACTCGAAATAGGTCAGGGTCAGCTCGCCGCGCGCGCGCTCGACGGCCTCGAAATGCGGCAGCAGCGACGCGGCATCCACCGGCGCCCCGCCGACGCGGCAGCGCTCCTGGAAGTGCACCAGGTGCGGCTTGATGTAGAGGCCGACGCGGTAGCCGGCCTGCAGCGCGATGCTCTCCAGCATCGCGCAGGTCGAGCCCTTGCCGTTCGTGCCGGCGACCATGACGACGGGCGTGTCCGCGCCGAAGCGCAGGCCCAGGCGGTCGCGCACCTCGGCGACCCGGGCCAGCGTCATGTCGATCTCCTTGGGATGCAGCCGCTCGCAGCGCGACAGCCACGCCTCCAGCACCGGCTGGGCGTCGCCGCCCGGGGCCAGTTGCGGGATCGACAGGTCGTTCGGGGAAGAAGTCATCGGAATGTCCAAGGCTCAAATGAAGACGGCCAGACCGGGAGGGGTCTGGCCGTGCTGAGGACCGGAACCGCCGCGGGCGGTTCGGCGGCGCGCCGTCAGGCGACCGCGTCGGCGCTCTGGCGCTGCAGGATGGCCAGGTTGCGGGCGATGACCTCGCGCAGCTTGCGGCGGTCGACGATCATGTCGATCGCGCCCTTCTCCATCAGGAACTCGGCGCGCTGGAAGCCCGGGGGCAGCTTCTCGCGCACGGTGTTCTCGATCACGCGCGGGCCCGCGAAGCCGATCAGCGCCTTGGGCTCGGCGATGACCAGGTCGCCGACGAAGGCGAAGCTGGCCGAGACACCGCCCATCGTCGGGTCGGTCAGCAC
This sequence comes from Roseateles sp. 22389, assembly GCF_052044995.1. NCBI lineage: Bacteria > Pseudomonadati > Pseudomonadota > Betaproteobacteria > Burkholderiales > Sphaerotilaceae > Roseateles > Roseateles sp. 22389. The sequence continues at coordinate 97,354 of NZ_JBQEOF010000004.1, read as the reverse complement.
GCTAACGTAGGGCAGCTTCGCCTTGGCCAGACGCGTCAGCGCGGCATTGGACTTGGCCATCTGCATCAGCGAGAGCAGGCCTTCCTGCATCCGCGCGCCGCCGGTGGCGGTGAAGCAGATGAAGGGGGTCTTCTGCTCCAGCGCGGTCTCGACGCCGCGCGCGAAGCGCTCGCCGACCACGGAGCCCATCGAGCCGCCCATGAAGTCGAACTCGAAGCAGGCGGCGACGACCGGGATGCTCATCACCGCGCCGCCCATCACGACCAGCGCGTCGGTCTCGCCGGTGTTCTCCAGCGCTTCCTTGAGGCGGTCGGGATACTTCTTGCTGTCCTTGAACTTCAGCGCGTCGACCGGCAGCACCTCCTGACCGACCTCGTAGCGCCCTTCCCCGTCCAGGAACGCGTCCAGACGGGCGCGGGCGCCGATGCGGTGGTGGTGGCCGCACTTCGGGCAGACGTTGACGTTCTGCTCGAGGTCGGTCTTGTAGAGCACCGTCTCGCAGGACGGGCACTTGATCCACAAGCCTTCCGGCACCGTGCGGCGCTGGTCGGGGTCGGTCTGCTGGATCTTGGGCGGAAGAAGTTTCTCAAGCCAACTCATGGCGGGCTCCTATGTCTGTCGCGAAACGCGAAAGCGGGGCAGATTGCCCCGCTCAGGCGTCCAGCGCGGCGCGGATGTCTCGGATGAAGGCCGCTGCCTGGATCGCGACATTATCCCTGGATTGCAGCTCGATCAGCTGAACCAGGGCCGAACCGATCACCACCGCGTCCGCATGCCGGGCCACGGCGGCGGCCGTCGCCCCGTCACGGATGCCGAAACCCACGCCCAGCGGCACCTTCACGTGCCGGCGCAGGCGCGGCATGGCATCGGCGACGGCGCCGGTGTCCAGGTGGCCGGCGCCGGTCACGCCCTTGAGCGAGACGTAATAGACATAGCCGCTGGCCAGCCGGCCCAGACGCTCGACGCGCTCGTCGGTGGAAGTCGGCGCCAGCAGGAAGATCGGATCCAGCCCCTTGGCCTTGAGCGCGGTGGCGAAGGCCTCGCACTCCTCGGGCGGATAGTCGACGACCAGCACGCCGTCGACGCCGGCGGCCTGGGCCTCGGTGACGAAGCGCTCCAGGCCGAAGCGCTCGACCGGATTCGCGTAGCCCATCAGCACGACCGGCGTGTCCGCATCCTGCTGGCGGAAGGCGCGCACCATCTCCAGCACATGGGTCAGCGTGATGCCCTTCTGCAGCGCGCGCTCGCTGGCGCGCTGGATGACGGGGCCGTCGGCCATCGGATCGGAGAACGGCACCCCCAGCTCGATGACGTCGGCGCCGGCCTGGGCCATCGCCAGCATCAACTCGACCGTCACGTCGGCATAGGGATCGCCCGCGGTGACGTAAGGGATCAGCGCCTTGCGGCCCGCGGCGGCCAGCCGCGCGAACGTGGCCTGGATGCGGCTCATTAGGCACCTCCCTTCACGGCGTGGCCGGCCATCGAGGGCCGGTCGAAATACTCGGCGCCCGACAGGTCGGCGACGGTGCCGATGTCCTTGTCGCCGCGGCCGGACAGGTTCACCAGCAGGTGCTGGTCGGGGCGCATCGTCGGCGCGAGCTTGATCGCATGCGCGAGCGCGTGACTCGATTCCAGCGCCGGGATGATGCCCTCGGTGCGGCACAGCCGGTGGAAGGCGGCGAGCGCCTCGGCATCGGTGGCGCCGACGTACTCGGCGCGGCCGATGTCCTTCAGATAGGCGTGCTCGGGGCCGACACCCGGATAGTCCAAGCCGGCGGAGATCGAGTGGGTCTCGATGATCTGGCCGGCCTCGTCCTGCAGCAGGTAGGTGCGGTTGCCGTGCAGCACGCCCGGCGAACCGGCGCTCAGCGTGGCCGCGTGCTTGGGCGTGTCGACGCCCTGCCCCGCCGCCTCGACGCCGATCAGGCGCACGTCCTGGTGCGGGATGTAGGGATAGAAGATGCCGATCGCGTTGCTGCCGCCGCCGACGCAGGCGATGACCGCATCGGGTTGCTTGCCGATCATCTGCGGCATCTGGACCAGGCATTCGTCGCCGATGATGCGCTGGAAGTCCCGGACCATCATCGGATACGGATGCGGACCGGCCACGGTGCCGATGATGTAGAAGGTCGACTCGATGTGGGTGACCCAGTCGCGCATCGCCTCGTTGAGCGCGTCCTTGAGCGTCTTGGAGCCGGATTCCACCGGGACGACCTTCGCCCCAAGCAGGTTCATCCGGTAGACGTTGGGCGACTGGCGCTTCACGTCCTCCGAGCCCATGTAGACGACGCATTCCATCCCGTAGCGGGCGCAGATGGTGGCGGTGGCCACGCCGTGCTGGCCGGCGCCGGTCTCGGCGATGACGCGCTTCTTGCCCATGCGGCGCGCCAGCAGCGCCTGGCCGATGGTGTTGTTGACCTTGTGCGCGCCGGTGTGGTTCAGGTCCTCCCGCTTGAGGAAGATCTGCGCGCCGCCCAGCTCGCTGCTCAGGCGCCGGGCGTGATAGATCGGGCTCGGGCGGCCGACGAAATGGGCCAGCTCGTACTGGAATTCGCGGATGAACTCCGGATCCTGGCTGTAGCGGGCGTAGGCCTCATTCAGCTCGTCGAGCGCATGGATCAGCGTCTCGGCGACGAAGCGGCCACCGTAGTAGCCATGGGCGTTGGCCGTCGGCACGGGGCCGAAACGGCCTTGCGCGTCGGGCTGCGCATAGCCGGCCAGCGGTCCCGTGACGAACGGGATCGAATCGGGGATGGTCTTGGACATGAGGGGTCCTCTATGAGGATGCCCGCGCGCGCTTCGAAGCGGAATCAGGCCGACTCCAGGCGGTCGGCCTCGCGCACGGCATCGCAGAACTGGCGGATCTTCACGGCGTCCTTGAGGCCCTTGGCGGCCTCCACGCCGGAGCTGACGTCAACGGCCCAGGGCCGGACCTGCCGCACGCCATCGATCACGTTGGCTGCACTCAACCCACCAGACAAAACGACCGGAGAGGGAACGCTTGGAGGCAGCAGTGACCAATCGAAGACCTTTCCGCCTCCACCGTAACCGTCGACGAAGGCGTCGAGCAGCACGGCCTGGGCGCGGGAGAAACGAGTCGCGAAGTCTAGCAAATCGAAGCCCGGCGCCATGCGCGCCGCGCGCAGATAGGGGCGCGACCAGCGGTCGCAGTCCTCGGGCGACTCGTCGCCGTGGAACTGCAGCGTCAGCGTCGGGATCGCGGCCAGCGCCGCCTCGATCGCTGCCGGCGCGGCGTTGACGAACAGGCCCACCGGCGTCACGAACGGCGGCAGGCGCCACGCCAGCTCGGCGGCGCGCGCGACGCTCACCGCGCGCGGGCTCTTCTCGTAGAACACCAGGCCGATCGCGTCGGCGCCGGCCTCGACGGCGGCATCGACATCGGCTTCGCGGGTCAGGCCGCAGATCTTGATTCGGGTTCGGCTCATGGGACGCCAGTCTAGGCAGGTTCTCGGACGGCGAGGCCTCCGCTCACGGCAACCAGTCCATCGCGGCGGTGTGCCGCGGCAGGTTCAGGTGATCGTCGTAGGTCGGGCCGACGAAGTACAGCCCGTCCGGCGGGAAGGTCGGCGCCGCCGCGTCGCGCGAGCGCGCCGCCAGCACCTCGTCCATCCACGCGGGCGGCTTCTGTCCGGCACCGACCGCGACCAGGCAGCCCATGATGTTGCGGATCATGTGATGCAGGAAGGCGATGCCGTCGAATTCGAAGCGCCAGTAGGCACCGCGCTTCTCGATGCGGATGCCGTGCAGGATCTTCACCGGCGAGGCGGCCTGGCACTCCGACGAGCGGAAGGAGCTGAAGTCATGCTCGCCGACCAGGCGCGAGGCCGCGTCGCGCATCGCCTCGCCATCCAGCGGGCGGAAGGTCCACCCCACCCCGCCGGCCTGGATGGACGGACGCACGTTGGACTCCAGCAGCAGGAACCAGTAGCGGCGGCCGCGCGCCCAGTTGCGCGCATGGAAGTCCTCGCCGGGAAAGGCGGCCCATTGGATCGCGATGTCGCGCGGCAGGTAGCGGTTGACGCCACGCACCCAGGAGAAGGCTTCGCGCGCCACCGGCGAATCGAAGTGGACCACCTGGTTGAGCCCATGGACGCCGGTGTCGGTGCGGCCGGCGCAGATGGTGCGGATCGGTTGCGCGACGAACTGCGCCAGCGCCGCTTCCAGCGCGTCCTGCACCGTGCCGCCGCCGGGCTGGCTCTGCCAGCCCTTGTAGGCCTCGCCGCGATAACTCACGCCCAGCGCCACGCGCATGCAGGTCTCCGAACTCGAAAGGAAGCCGCCAAAAAGAAAAGGCGCCCGGCCAGGCCGAGCGCCTTGTCGTGAACCGGCCGCAGTTTAGCGAAGCTGGTCCAGCATCTGCTGAGCGCGGTCGCGCACCGGACCGGAGGCCTTGCCGACCAGCTCCTGCAGCACGTCGCGCGCGCCTTCGGTATCGCCGATCTGGCGGAATTCCTCGGCCAGTTCCAGCTGACGCTGCAGCGCCTCGTCGTCGTTCGGGTCGATGCTGTCCAGGTCGACGCCCAGGTCGTCCAGGCTCATCGTGTCCGGGGTCGACCGGATGTCCGGCAGCGCACCCAGGTCCGGCAGGTCGATCGAGGCGACGTCCTGGGTCTCGAACGACTGGCCCGCCTTCCCAGGGCTCGCCGGCGCGTCGGACGGCAGGTCCAGGTCGATGCTCGACAGGTCGAAGTCCAGCGACGACGGATCCTGCGCGGGCGCCGGGGCCGGCGCGCCACCCAGGTCGTCCAGGTCGCCGAGGTCGAACTCCAGCTCGCGGGCATGGGACGGGGCCGGCGCCGCCGGCGGCGTGCTCAGGTCCAGGTCCATGCTCATCGGCGCCTGGCTGGCGGACGACGGCAGCGCCTGCGTGGCGGCCATGGCCGGTGCCGGTGCGGGCGGCGACGCCAGGTCCAGGTCGAGGTCCAGGTCCATCGGGCTGGACGGACCGCTGTCGCGCGGCGCGGCGGCGGCAGCAGCGGTCGCCGCGGCACGGGCGATCGCACCGCTGCCCGGGTGCGCGAGGCCCGCGGCGGGCAGCGTGCTGGCGTTCATCGGCTCGGGGCGCTCATCGTCGCTCTCGAACATCGTCGGCGCGCCACCGGGCTGGTACAGCGGATTCTCCGGATCGACCTGGCGGCCGAGCTCCTGCACCTTGGCCCAGTCCTCGCCCTGCCCCTTGGTCTCGGCGTAGAGCTGCACGGCCAGTTGCTCGAAGCCCTTGATGTCGCGGCGCTTGCCGTAGACCTCGAGCAGCTTCAGGCGGATGGCCAGGCGTTCGGGATTGGCGCGCAGCGCTTCCTTCAGGATTTCCTCGGCCTGCAGGTCGCGGCCATAGGCCAGGTAGACATCGGCCTCGGCGACCGGGTCCACGTCGCCGATCGCGTCGAGCTGGCTCAGCGAGTAGCTCATCGACGACTGGCCGGTGGTCGACGCGTCACGGGTGTCGACGCGCTGGCCGCCGCTATGGCCGAAAAAAGAATCCGGCGCCAGACGGCTCTCGGCGAAGGCGGTCTCCGAGCGGGAAGCCGCGTCGCGGCGGGCGCGCCAGCGGTTGTAGCCGATGCCGCCGGCGATCACAGCCAGTGCCGCGACCAGCGCGGGCAGGTAGTCGCCGAGCGAGTCCAGGAAGCCGGGCTCCTCCGGTTCCGCGTGCGGCGCGGGCACGGCGCGCGGCGCCGACGCGGCGACCGGACGCGAGGCCGGTGCCTCGGCGACGGCGGCCGAGGCCGGCGCGGACGCGGCGGCAGGCGCTTCCGAAGCGGGCGGCACGTTCGCGGCCACGCTCACCGGCGGCGTCACCACCGGGGCGGGTGCTGGCGCGGGAGCGGGGGCAGGCGCCGGAGCGGGCGCGGGGGCCGGTGCGGCGGCGGTCGCCGTCGGCGCGGACGGCTTCGCGGCGGCGGAGAGCTTCTTCAGCTCCTCGACGTTGCGGGTCAGCTCGGCGACGCGCGCCGCAGAGTCCTTCTTCTCGGTGTCCTTGGACACCTTGGCCTCGCCGCCGGTGGCGACGTTGGGCTTGCTCAAGGTCAGCTTGTCGGGCGTGGCCGAGGTCGCCGGCTTGCGGTCCTCGACGGCCGCCTGCACCGAGCCCTTGGCCTGGCGGGCGTTCTCGTCGGGCTTGAGCGTCGGCGCGGCTTCGGCCAGGCGCTGGCGGTAACCGCCGAAGTCACTGCTCTGCGCCTGGATGACGCGGCGCGCCTCCTGCGGCGTGATCGACTGGACCGACTCGCTGCCCGGCACCGACAGCACCGCGCCGGACTTCAGCCGGTTCATGTTCTGGCCGATGAACGCGTCGGGGTTGCTGCGGTACAGGCCGACCAGCATCTGGTCCAGCGACACGCCCGCGGGCTGGGTGCGCGAGGCGATGCGCGACAGCGTGTCGCCCGGCTTGACGGTGTATTCGGAATCGCCCGTGGCCGGCGCCGGAACGGCCGGTGCAGCGGACGGGGCCGGTGCGGGACGCGGCGTGCGCGCGGTCACGGCCGGCGCGGGCGGCTGGCTGACCGGGGTGGCCGGCGCGGAGGACACCGGCGCCTGCGTGCGCGCGGTCGCCGGCGACGGCGCGGGCGCCGAGATCACCGGCGAGGTGGTCGGTTCGGCCGGACGCGCGACGTTGTTGCTCGGCGGATCGAACAGCAGCGTGAACTCGCGGGTCAGGCGGCCGCTGGACCAGTTCACCTCGAGGATGACGTCGACGAAGGGCTCCTGCACCGCGCGGTCGCTGGACAGGCGCAGATAGGGGCGTCCGTCGGAACGGCGGGCCAGTTGCACCTGCGTGTTGGCCAGCACCGCGTTGTAGTCCAGGCCCGAGGCGCGATAGGACTCCGGCGGCGCGACGCGCAGCTTCAGCGAACTCGCCTCTTCAGGGCTCAGGCTGCTGACGTCGATCTCGGCGCGCAGCGTTTCGCCGAGCGCCGACTGGACCGTCAGTTTCCCCAGTCCCAGACCCCAGGCGGAGCCCGCCGCCAGTCCCAACGCGGTGACCGCGGCCACCTGGCTCAGCGCAAAACGCGCATATGCGCTCGCATGTTTTTTCAAGGCGTCCCCCAAAGCAACAAAGCGGCCCACCCGGAGGACCGCTCGTCATGACGTATTGTTGTTGTGCGACTCATGCGCCGCGCAGGCTCCCTGCCCATCCCGCGGTAGAAAATCACAACGGTGGCAAGCATATACGCATCGTTGCTGAGGTAGCTCATGAATAACATCCATGAGCCAGCCTCGATTCACAGGTGGTTACGGCCTTGTCGCTAGAAGGCAACGCGGGCGCCGTGCTCGCTTTCCCTCATCGGAGCGAAAAAAAGCGGTGGCACGCCACCGCTTCCCGACCCCTGGCTCAGCGATCCAGCAGGATCCTCAGCATCCGGCGCAGCGGCTCCGCCGCGCCCCACAGCAACTGGTCACCGATCGTGAACGCGCCGAGGTAGTCCGGGCCCATCGCCAGCTTGCGCAGGCGGCCCACCGGGATGGTCATCGTGCCGGTCACGGCCACGGGCGTCAGGTCCTTGATCGTGGCCTCGCGGGTGTTGGGGACGACCTTCACCCACTCGTTGTCGGCGGCGATCATGGCCTCGATGTCGGCCAGCGGCACGTCCTTCTTCAGCTTGAAGGTCAGCGCCTGCGAGTGGCAGCGCATCGCGCCCACGCGCACGCAGAAGCCGTCGACCGGCACGGCCGGCGAGCCGAAGCCCTCGCCCTGGCCGAGGATCTTGTTGGTCTCGGCCATGCCCTTCCACTCTTCCTTGGAGGTGCCGTTGCCCAGGTCCTTGTCGATCCACGGGATCAGCGAGCCGCCCAGCGGCACGCCGAAATTGGCGGTTTCCTCGGCCGACAGCGAACGCTGCTTGGCGATGACCTGGCGGTCGATCTCGAGGATCGCGCTCTTGGGGTCGTCCAGCAGCGGACGCACGGCGGCGTTGAGCGTGCCGTACTGGGTCAGCAGCTCGCGCATGTGCTGCGCGCCGCCGCCCGAAGCCGCCTGGTAGGTCTGCGTGGACATCCACTCGACCAGGCCCGCCTTGTACAGCGCGCCCACGCCCATCAGCATGCAGCTGACGGTGCAGTTGCCGCCGATCCAGTCCTTGCCGCCCTTGGCCAGCGCGTTCTTGATCACCGGCATGTTGACCGGGTCCAGCACGATCACGGCGTTGTCGGCCATGCGCAGCGAGGACGCGGCGTCGATCCAGTGGCCGTTCCAGCCCGCGGCGCGCAGCTTGGGATAGACCTCGTTCGTGTAGTCGCCACCCTGGCAGGTGATGATGATCTCGCAGCGCTTGAGCTGCTCGATGTCGAAGGCGCTCTGCAGCGCGGTCTCGTTCTTCGCGAACGACGGGGCGGCGCCGCCGGCGTTCGAGGTGCTGAAGAACAGCGGCTCGATCAGGTCGAAATCGCGCTCCTGCGCCATGCGGTCCATCAGCACGGAGCCGACCATGCCGCGCCAACCCACCAGTCCAACCAAAGTCGTCATTTGCGTTCCTTGAAGAGGCCCGGCACTGCTGGCCGGGCATGTCGCCCAAACACCGTCACAAACCCTGGGGAGCCTGCCCGGCTCGCTTCGCCGGGTTTGTGAGTGGGGGCGAGACGAACCGGAGCGGACTAGCTCTTGATGGTTTTGGTCGTGGTAATGGTGGTCGTGCCCTTGCTGGACGCAATGGCGGCGACGACGGCATCACCCATCTCGCGCGTGCTCACCTTCTGGGTGCCCTCGCTCCAGATGTCCGCGGTACGCAGACCCTGGGCCAGCACGGACTGAACCGCCGACTCGATGCGAGCGGCGGCTTCGGGCTGGTTGAGGGAGAACTTGAGCATCATGGCAGCGGACAGGATTGTAGCCAGCGGATTGGCAATCCCCTTTCCTGCGATGTCTGGCGCGCTGCCATGACTCGGTTCGTACAGGCCTTTGTTGTTCTTGTCCAACGAGGCACTGGGCAGCATGCCGATCGAGCCGGTCAGCATGGCCGCCTCGTCCGACAGGATGTCGCCGAACATGTTGCCGGTGACGACGACGTCGAACTTCTTGGGCGCCTTGACCAGCTGCATCGCGGCGTTGTCGACGTACATGTGCTCGAGCTCGACGTCCGGGTACTGCTGATGGACCTCGGTCACGACGTCCTTCCAGAACTGGAAGGTCTCCAGCACGTTGGCCTTGTCGACCGAAGTCACCTTGCGGTTGCGCTTGCGCGCGGCCTGGAAGGCGACGTGGGCGATGCGCTCGATCTCGGGACGCGAGTAGCGCATCGTGTCGAAGGCTTCCTCGCTGCCGGGGAAGTGGCCGTCGACGGCGGTGCGGCGGCCGCGCGGCTGACCGAAGTAGATGTCGCCGGTGAGCTCGCGGATGATCAGGATGTCCAGGCCCGCGACGAGTTCCGGCTTGAGGCTGGACGCATGGGTCAGCTGCTCATAGCAGATCGCGGGACGGAAGTTGGCGAACAGGCCCAGCGCCTTGCGCAGGCCCAGGATCGCCTGCTCGGGGCGCAGCGCGCGCTCGAGCTTGTCGTACTTCCAGTCGCCGACGGCGCCGAACAGCACGGCGTCCGCGTCCTGCGCCAGCTTGAGCGTGGCCTCGGGCAGCGGATGGCCGGCGGCCTCATAGGCGGCGCCACCGACGGGCGCGGTCTCCATCTCGAGCGGCAGCTCGAGCACGTTCAGGACCTTGACGGCCTCCGCGACGATTTCGGTGCCGATGCCATCACCGGGCAGGACTGCGATCTTCATGGGGTCCTCAGCGAGTAATTCGGTTGTTGAGCCACGGCTTGGTGGCGATGCGTTCGGCCTCGAAGGCCTTGATCTTGTCGGCGTGACGCAGCGTCAGGCCGATGTCGTCGAAGCCGTTGAGCAGACAGTACTTGCGGAATGGCTGGACGTCGAAGGGCAGTTCCTCGCCATCGGGCTTGACGACGACCTGGCGCTCCAGGTCCACGGTCAGCTGATAGCCCGGGAAGGCGAAGACCTCGTCGAACAGGCGCGCAACCTGGCTCTCGGGGAGCACGATCGGCAGCACGCCGTTCTTGAAGGTGTTGTTGAAGAAGATGTCGGCGAAGCTGGGCGCGATCAGTGCGCGGAAGCCGTACTGCTGCAGCGCCCAGGGCGCGTGCTCGCGGCTGGAGCCGCAGCCGAAGTTGCCGCGCGCGATCAGGATCGAAGCGCCCTGGTAGCGCGGCTGGTTCAGCACGAAGTCCGGGTTGGGCTTGCGCGAGGCCGGATCCTGACCCGGCTCGCCGTGATCGAGGTAGCGCCACTCGTCGAAGAGATTCGGGCCGAAGCCGCTGCGCTTGATCGACTTCAGGAATTGCTTGGGGATGATCGCGTCGGTGTCGACGTTCTCGCGATCCATCGGGGCCACGAGGCCCTTGTGCACGGTGAACTTGTCCATGTGTTGCTCCTGCATTCGGGCGCTCAAGCCAGACGTCGCACGTCGACGAAGTGCCCTTCCATCGCGGCGGCCGCGGCCATCGCGGGGCTGACGAGGTGGGTGCGACCGCCGGCGCCCTGACGACCTTCGAAGTTGCGGTTGCTCGTGGAAGCGCAGCGCTCGCCCGGCTCGAGGCGGTCCGCGTTCATCGCCAGGCACATCGAGCAGCCCGGCTCGCGCCATTCGAAGCCGGCAGCCTTGAAGATCTGGTCCAGCCCTTCAGCCTCGGCCTGCGCCTTCACCAGGCCGGAGCCCGGCACCACCAGCGCCAGCTTGACGTTGCTGGCCACGCGGCCGCCCAGGCGCTTGACCACGGCCGCGGCCTCGCGCATGTCTTCGATGCGGCTGTTGGTGCAGCTGCCGATGAAGACCTTGTCGATGCGGATGTCGTTGATCGCCTTGTTGGGCTCCAGCGCCATGTACTGCAGCGCGCGCTCGATGGCGCCGCGCTTGACGGCGTCCTTCTCCTTCTCGGGATCGGGCACGCGATCCTCGATGGACAGGACCATCTCGGGCGAGGTGCCCCAGGTCACCTGCGGGCGGATCTGCGTCGCGTCCAGCTCGACGACCGCATCGAAGGTCGCGCCCGGATCGGAATGCAGCGTGCGCCAGTACTGCACGGCCTGGTCCCATTCGACGCCGGTGGGCGTGAACGGGCGGCCCTTGACGTACTGGATCGTCGTGTCGTCGACGGCGATCAGGCCGGCGCGCGCGCCCGCCTCGATCGCCATGTTGCAGACGGTCATGCGGCCTTCCATCGACAGCGCGCGGATGGCGCTGCCGGCGAACTCGATGGTGTAGCCCGTGCCGCCGGCGGTGCCGATGCGGCCGATGATGGCCAGCACGATGTCCTTGGCGCCGACGCCGGGCATGACCTGGCCCTCGACCTTGATCAGCAGGTTCTTGGCCTTCTTGGCCAGCAGCGTCTGCGTGGCCAGCACGTGCTCGACCTCGGAGGTGCCGATGCCATGCGCCAGCGCGCCGAAGGCGCCGTGCGTCGAAGTGTGGCTGTCGCCGCAGACGACGGTCATGCCGGGCAGCGTGGCGCCCTGCTCCGGGCCGATCACGTGGACGATGCCCTGGCGCTTGTCGCTCATCTTGAACTGCGTGATGCCGAAGCGGTCGCAGTTCTTGTCCAGCGTGTCGACCTGCAGCCGCGACACCGGATCGGCGATGCCCTGGCTACGGTCCGTGGTGGGGACGTTGTGGTCGCTGACGGCCAGGTTGGCCGACAGGCGCCAGACCTTGCGGCCGGCCAGATCGAGGCCCTCGAAGGCCTGCGGGCTGGTGACTTCGTGGACCAGGTGGCGGTCGATGTACAGGACGGCGGTGCCGTCCTCCTCGGTGTGCACCACGTGCTCGTCCCAGAGCTTGTCGTAGAGGGTGCGTGGCGCACCAGCGTTGGCGATGTTGGCGGTCATGGGATGGCTCTCCATCACTTCAGGAATGGCGCTTCACCGGGAAGCGCCCTTGGAAACGGGGGGCGACGAGGTCGCGGGCGAGGCCGGGGTAGAGGCCGAGGTAGAGGCGGACGCCTCGCCCTTGGCCGCCGGGCACAGCGCGTCGACGAAGCGCTGCACGACGGTGGGCAGCCGCTCCTGGCGGGCCACGCCCAGCACGTAGTCGCGCTGGGCCCAGGCTTCATCGAGCGCCAGCCGGCGGACATCGAAGACCTGGGCGAAACGGCGCGCCGGCGCGTCCGGCAGCACCGCGACGCCCATGCCGGCCTCGACCAGCTGGGCGATCGCATCGAAGCCGCGCACCTGCAGCCGCGCCTTCAGCGTGCGGCCGCGGGTCATGGCCTCCTGCATCATGAGTTCCTGCGCCGCGGCGCCGCTGTGCAGGCCGACGAGGTCGTGATCCAGCAGGTCGTCGAAGCTGACCGACTCGCGCCCCGCCAGCTCGTGCGCCGCCGGCACCAGCACCGCCAGCCGGCCGGTGCGGTAGGACCAGGTCTGCAGCCGGTTGTCCAGCAGCGGCGTCGTGAAGACGCCCACGTCGGCGCGGCCTTCGGCCACGGCGGCCTGGACTTCGGCGCTGGTCTGGTCCTCGAGGCTGATGCGGATCTGCGGATGGGCCTGGGAGAACGCGGCCAGGTCGGGCGGCAGCGCCTCGGCGATCGCGCCGGCGTTGGCGGCGATGCGCAGGTGGCCCTTGATGCCGCGGGCGAATTCGACGACCTCGCTCTCCAGCGCGTGCAGCGATGCATGCAGCGAGCGGATGTGGCGGACCAGCGCCCGGCAGGCCTCGGTGGGCTCGACGCCGCGGGCGCGGCGCTCGAAGAGCTGCACGCCCAGCCGGGTTTCCAGGTCGGAGATCCGCTTACTGGCCGCGGCCAGCGCCAGATGTTCGCGCTCGGCCCCGCGGGTGATGGAGCGGGTCTGTTCGATCGCCAACACGAGGTTCAGGGTGGTGAGGTCGAGGCGCATGGTGGGGCGGCGGCTGGGTTGCACTGTAGCCTTCGCTCAGAGAGCAAGACTCTGGGCGTTCATGATAATTCCTTCGCCCGAAACGAAAGCTCAAAAATTTTCAGCCACGGCCGTTACCGTTGTTCAGCTTGCATTGGTCTGCATCGGGTCCTATGGTGGTCCTGCTTTGGTGTTGTGTCGGGCCACTTCATCCAGGCATTCCACTTCTCAATCAGGAGACTTGCATGCAATCCCGAGCCCGAAACGCTGGCGCCTGGTCGCTGGCCGCGCTGTCGACCGCCGTGACCGCGCTGACCGCGATCGTCGCCCCGAGCACCGCGTCCGCCCATGGCGCGCCGGAATTCCCGATCTCGCGCCAGTACAACTGCTTCAAGAACCCCTCGCTGCCGGCGTGCCAGGCGGCGATCGCCCATGGCGGTGAACAGGCCATCTACGACTGGAACGGCGTCAACCAGGCCGCCGCCAACGGCAATCACAAGGCGGTGGTGCCGGACCTGAAGATCTGCGCCGGTGGGCAGGAGAAGTTCAAGGGCTTCGACCTGGCCCGGGCGGACTGGCCCGCCACGGCCTACTCGCCGGGCGCGGATGGCAAGTACGAATACCGCTACAACGCAACCGCGCCGCATCGCTCGCTGAACTGGACCTTCTTCCTCACGCGCGACGGCTGGAACCCGGCGACATCGCCGCTGCGCTGGTCGGACCTGGAGCAGGTGCAGCAACTCGGGCCGGACCAGATCGTCACCAGCGGCAAGACGATCTACACGATGAAGCTCACGCTGCCCAAGCGCACCGGCCGGCATGTGCTGTTCTCGGCCTGGCAGCGCTCCGACAGCACCGAAGCCTTCTATGCCTGCTCCGACGTCGACTTCGGCGGCGGCACGACGCCTCCAGGCACGCCCTCGGACCTGAAGCAGATCGGCCAGGTCTCGGCGGCGCAGGACCTGCCGTCGGGAAGCACGGTGAAGCTGCGAGTGTTCAACGGCGCAGGCAACGACCTGGAGACGACCGCGATCACGCTGACCGCGGCGGCGACGAAGTCGGCGTGGCTCGGCCAGATCGCGACGAAGGTCAACCAGAGCTCCGCCTATCTCAAGATCGGCACGCTGCAGGGCGGCGCCGTGATCGTGCCCGGCGGCGCGACGGTGATGGACGTGTACCTGCAGAACGCCAATTCGGGCGCGAGCTACGCGATGGACGTCCTCCTGCCGACGACGCCCCCGACCACGCCGCCCGGCACGACCTGGACGGAGGGCGCGAGCTACACGGTCGGCCAGGTGGTGAGCTACCAGGGACGCTCCTACCGCTGCCTGCAGGCGCACACGGCCTACGTGGGTGCGGGCTGGACGCCGGCGGCGGCGCCGACGCTGTGGCAGGCGATGTGAGGACGTCCGCCGGGGCCAAACCTGGCGGCGCCTAGGAGTCGCCCATGCGACGGCCCAAGGCCGACCATGGGCGCTCGCTCAGCGCTCCTCGCTCGACGCCGCCGGACACACGACATCCAGCCAGCCGCCAGCAAGCTTGCGAATGTGCGGATGCACCCGGGCGTTCTCGCGCCTCACGTCGAACAGGACGTCACGCCGACGCTGCACTCGAGCCAGGGAGAAACCCAGTTGCCCACCCAGGCTGTTGTCGAACATCAGCGTGGCATCGGCGATCGGAGCGGCATGGCCGATGGCTAAGCGCGTACGGCCGAACCGCGCCAACAGCCGGTTCAATGGCACGTCGTGACCGCCTTGCTCGACGCGCTGCGCCACGCGGGTCACGGACAGACTGACGTGCGCCAGGCCAACGAAGACCAGGACAACAAAGTAGCCCTCGTGCTGCATCTCGAGGATGTCATCGGCCTTGGACTCGATCCGACCGCCGGGGTGCTCGATGTAGTGGGAGAAGACGGTCTCGAACGCGAAGGGCAGGCCCTCACGCATCACCAAGGTCTTGAAGGCGCGAACGCCCTCTTGCGACAGGCGAGCCCACCGATCGTCGTCGTTGCGCAGCTTCTGCGCCCAGGACGGCAACGGCGATTGCGCGGGAAGAATGGAAGATGTCAGGTTATCCGCGTTGAGCAGCGGCATCTGCAACGTCGGTCCGAGTTTGTCCCGCCACAGCGTGGATTTCCCCGATCCGTTGTGCCCGGCAAGCACGATCGCCATGGGCTTCTTCTGGCCCTTTCCCAACCCCCGGAGAAGGCCAGACAGCGCCGGTGCCCGCAAGGCGGTCATTTGTCGGAGAGCGGCTCGAAACGACCATGGACCAGACGTCCACGCTGTTGCTTGCCTTGCGCGGAACGGCGCACCAGGATCGACGGATCCTCCGGGTCAACGGCGTAGGCGAAGCTGATCTTCGCACCGGGAGGGAAAACGCTCTTGCGGGAGACGCCAGGCCGTTCAAGCGCCGCCCCCACTTTCCTGATCAGGCTGTTGGTCTGTTCGTCGCGCTTGACGCGCTTGACGGGTGCGGACGTGCTTCCCGACGTATCGACCAGCGCCATGCCGCCCGAGAACACAGCGACCGCCGTGCCTTTCAACGTCATCGGCCTGGACCGGGCGGTCTTGCTGGTATCGATCTTCTTGAGGGCGTTGCTGGAAGCCATGATCTGCGGCGAAGTAGGCTGGAATTGTGCCACCGGCCCCGAAGGTGCGCACCGAGGCGAAAGGCTCAAAGGCCCAGCATGCTACGGCCCACCGCCTCCGCCACCTCGATGCCATCCACGCCGGCGGACATGATGCCGCCGGCATAACCGGCGCCCTCGCCGGCAGGGAACAGGCCGCGCACGTTCAGGCTCTGGTAGTCCTTGCCGCGCGTGATGCGCAGCGGCGAGGACGTGCGCGTCTCCACGCCGGTCAGCACCGCGTCGTTCATCGAGAAGCCGCGGATCTGGCGCTCGAAGGCGGGCAGCGCCTCGCGGATCGCGTCGAGCGCGTACTCGGGCAGGCTGCCGAAGCCCTTCTGCTGCAGGTCGGTCATCGTGACGCCCGGCTTGTAGCTCGGCTCGACGCCGCCCAGCGCGGTGCTGCGCTGGCGCTTGATGAAGTCGCCGACCAGGCCGGCCGGCGCCCTGTAACCGCCCTCGCCCAGTTCGTAGGCGCGCGACTCCCAATAACGCTGGAACGCGAAGCCATCCAGCGGATTGACGGTGCTGCCGTCCTTCTTGCCGTCCTGGCGGTAGTCCTCGGGCGAGATGCCGACGACGATGCCGGCATTGGCATTGCGCTCGGCGCGGGAGTACTGGCTCATGCCGTTGGTGACGACGCGGTCCGGCTCCGAGGTCGCCGCCACCACCGTGCCGCCCGGGCACATGCAGAAGCTGTAGACCGAGCGGCCGTTCTTCGCGTGATGGACCAGTTTGTAGTCCGCGGCGCCCAGGAGGGGATGGCCGGCGTTGGGGCCGAAGCGCGCCTTGTCGATGATCGACTGCGGATGCTCGATGCGGTAGCCGATCGAGAACGGCTTGGCCTCCATGTAGACGCCGCGGGCGTGCAGCATCGTGAAGGTGTCGCGCGCGCTGTGGCCGAGCGCGACGACGACATGGTCCGCGCGGATCTGCTCGCCCGAGGCCAGCGTCACGCCGCGCACCTGGCGCTGGCCATCGGCGCCGGGCTCGATCAGCAGGTCGGTGACCTTCTGCTGGAAGCGGATCTCGCCGCCCAGGCGCTCGATCTCGGCCCGGATCTTGATGACCATGCTCACCAGGCGGAAGGTGCCGATGTGCGGCTTGCTGACGTAGAGGATCTCCTCGGGCGCGCCGGCCTTGACGAACTCCGTCAGCACCTTGCGGGTGAGGAAGCGCGGGTCGGAGATCTGGCTGTAGAGCTTGCCGTCGGAAAAGGTGCCGGCGCCGCCTTCGCCGAACTGGACGTTCGATTCCGGGTCCAGGACGCTCTCGCGCCACAGGCCCCAGGTGTCCTTGGTCCGTTCGCGGACCTGCTTGCCGCGCTCCAGCACGATCGGCCGCAGGCCCATCTGGGCCAGGATCAGCGCGACGAAGATGCCGCAGGGGCCGAAGCCGATGACCACCGGACGCGGCCGTTCGCCGGCGTGGAAGTCGGCGGGCGCATGGCCGACGAACTGGTAGCGGGTGTCCGGCGACGGCTTGATGTGGGCGTCACCGCCGTGGCGCTGCAGCAGCGCGGCCTCGGCGGCGGCGTCGCCGACCTCGCAGTCGACGGAATAGATCAGGACCATCGCGGTCTTCTTGCGCGCGTCATAGCTGCGCTTGAAGACGGTGAAGGCAGTGAGTTGCGCGTCGGGGATGCCGAGCCGCTCCAGGACGGCGGCGCGCAGGGCCTCCTCGGGGTGGTCGAGGGGCAGGCGGAGTTCGTTGATGCGGATCATGGCGATTGATCGGGCAGCAGGGCGAGGTCGCGGCGGGCGGCTGGACGTCGCAGAAAACAAAACAGGCCCCGCCGGGAGGCATGGGCCTGTTGTCGAGTCGCCGGGGTCTTGCTCCCCGCGACCTCAACCCGAGTGCGGACGCTTGCCCGGGTTCTTCTTCGAGCGGGTGTGCGAGCCGCGCTCGAGGCTGCTCTTCTGGCCGCGGTGCGTGGTGACGGTCACGCCCTTGGGCGCGGCGGGACGGGGGGAAGCCTTGCGGTCGGCTTCGGTGACGATCTTGTTGCCCATGTTGGCTCCGGTAATGAACGAGAGACACCTGCCCGAAGTCACAGACTCGCCGGCCTCGGGCCCGAGCGGGCGACCGGTTGCCTTGAGCAGCGTCGGAAATACGGTGAAGGGCGGGAGTTTACACGCGTCGCGCGCGGCTCGGCGCGGCGGCGCGGGTGCCCGGCTCAATCCAGCCCGTGACCACCGCCGGCATCCAGGGCGGGCGGGCGCAGCAGGTCGGCGTCCACGCCCATGACCTCGCTGGCGCGCTCGACCGCCTGCCAGAGCGCGGCGGGCATCGCCAGGATGTCCTCCGGCGTGTCGGAGCGGGCGATCCATGCATCGATTTCCTGATGCTGTTCCAGCGTGATCAGGTCGAGGTTCAACATCTCGTCGATGGTCTTCACGGCGGCCTCCTTCAGTCGTGCGGGTCTCAACGGCGAGTCCGGCGAGTCGCTCGCGCCAGGGTACCAGCCTCCCGCGACGCCCAAGCGGCAGTCGATCACGCATATCGCCCTGTCCATGCGCGTCCAGGCCCGTCCGTGCGCCGATCCCGCGCCCAGTCCACCGCCGTGCCGGGTCCGCCGATTGCCAGTGTTCCGACCCGCGAACGAAAAGTCGAAGGGATACGGCCATGAAACACCTCCGCATCGCCCTCATCACGGCGTCGGTGACCGTCGTCGCCGCGGCGGCCATCGCCCAGACGCAGGAACCGCCGCCCTCCTCGGCCGCGAGCCGCAAGCAGTCCGGCGTCGTGGGCCCACCGCTGGACGCGGCGCAGATCCAGCAACCGGCGGCGTCGACAGCCACGCCCGCTCCCACGCCCGCCCCTGCGGTCGCGCCGGCTCCTGTGGCTCCTCCGCCCGCCGTCGACACGCCCGAGCCCCGGCCTGAGGCCGCGGCCCCGTCCCGCGCCGAGCGCCCGACCGCGCCCTCCAGCCGCCGGGCCAGCGGTCGCGTCACCGAGGCCGCCGAACCCGCCGGCGCGCTGCCGATCCGGCCCGACCGGAACTGACCGGCCGGCGCGTCGCCCTCGACGCCCCATCCCTCGCCGCACCTAACCGCATCCGCCGTCTCCCCGCCCCCATCCGACGCATGAAGCCAGCCGCGCCCTCCTCCGATTCGCAAGCTCCCGCGCCGCCCACCCCTCCACGGGACCCTCGGCCCTCCGACGAGGACGCCGTCCCGCTGCTGCTGCGCGGCTTCTCGGTGGTGCATGCCGCGCTGGCGCTGCTGTTCACCGTCATGGCCTTGCTGCTGCTGGCCATCGCGGCGAAGGAAACCTGGATGGCGCTGCACCTGGACTGGAACGACGAGGCCGCGCAGCTGGTGATCGAGGCGATGGGCGTGCTGGCGGCCGCCGTGGTGGCGCTGCAGATCGCGCAGACCATCACCGAGGAAGAGGTGATCCGCAGCGCCCACATCAGCGCGCCCACGCGGGTGCGGCGCTTCCTGTCGCGCTTCATGGTGGTGATCGTGGTCGCGCTCGCGATCGAGGCGCTGGTGGCGACTTTCCGCTCGGCGCATTCGGACTCGACGCTGCTGCTGCACGCGGCGGCGATGGTGCTGGCGGTGGGTGCGCTGCTGACGGGCTGGGGGCTGTTCATCCGCCTGAACCGCGCCGCCGAGGAACTCGAGCCCGAGGCGATGCAGGAGGCCAAGCGGGAGGATCACAAGCTCAAGTGAGCGGGTCGCCCACCGGGCCGCCTGCCCGGCCGCCCCGAGGCCCAGTTGCTCAATCGTTCTCGAACGGCATCGTGTCCAGGAAGTCCTGCGCCTCGACCTTGCGGGCAACCAGGCGCGCGCAGCCCTTCAGCCGGGACAGGTCCTCGGTCTGCAGGCCCGGGTTCGGGTGCGCGCTGAAGCAGCACACGGTGCCGAAGATGCGGCCGTCGGACAGCACGACCGGCGCGCTCAGGTGGGCGCCGATCGGGATCGGCGTCGGCGGCAGCTGCAGCGCCTCGGCCAGCGCCGACGCGTTCGTCATCAGCTGCGGCGCGCGTCCCTCGACGATGCGCTGGCAGTAGCTCTGCTCCAGCGGCGCCGAATCGCCTACCTGCACGCCGATCTCGGACTCGCCGTCGACGAAGCGGAACACCCGCTCGCCCTCCAGGAACTCGGACACGAACACCACGTCCATGCCCAGTTGCTCGCGCAGGCCGCGCAGCACCTGGGTGATGCGCGCGTCGAGCTCCGGATCGAAGCCGTCCGAGGTGGCGGCGAGCAGCTCGGAGATGGCGACATCGAGGGACTGGGCGGTGAACGGACGGTCGTACATCGGAGCGAAGGGCTGGAAGGAGGACGGCGGAGACAGGCGGTCGATGCTACTCATCCACCGCTCGGCGTCCCCGTGGCGCCAAGGCGCGCAGGTTACCGCGTGTAGCAGGACCTCGCGGCCTCAGGTGCCGCGTGTCAGGCGATAGAGCCCCACGTCGACGCGTCCGGCCAGGAATCCCGCCTCGCAGTAGCTCAGGTAGTAGGTCCACAGCCGCTGGAACGGCAGGTCGAAGCCTTGCGCCTCGATCGCCGGCCACTCGGCCAGGAAGCGCCGGCGCCATTCCGCCAGCGTCCTCGCGTAGTCGCGGCCGAAGCGGGCCTCGGTGTGGAAATCCAGCCCGGCGCGCGCCCCCTCCCGGGCCATGCGCTCGGGCGTGGGCAGCATGCCGCCGGGGAAGATGCAGCGCTGGATGAAGTCCGGACTGGCGCGGTAGCGCTCGAAGTGCGCCTCGTCGATCGTGATGGCCTGCAGCACCGCCCGGCCGCCCGGCTTCAGCCGGTCCCGCAGGGTGGCGAAGTAGGTCGGCCAGTAGGCTTCGCCGACCGCCTCGATCATCTCGATGGAGACGATCCGATCGAAGCGCCCCTCGATGTCGCGGTAATCCTGCAGGCGCAGATCGACCTGCGCGGCGACGCCCCATTCGGCCGCGCGCTGCTGCGCGAAGGCGAGTTGCTCGGTCGACAAGGTCACGCCGACGACCTCCACGCCGCAGCGCCGGGCGAGCGTCGCGGCCAGCGTGCCCCAGCCGCAACCGATCTCGAGCACCCGTTGACCCGCGCGCAGGTCCAGCAGCTCGACGATGCGGTCGAGCCGCCGCGCCTGCGCGGCCTCCAGCGATCCGTCGGATGGCGTCGCAGCCGGGCCTGCGCAGGACGCGTCCGCCGCGGCGAGCTCGTCCACGTCGTACATCGCGCTCGAGTAGAGCATCGAGTCGTCCAGCCACTTCGCGTAGAACCGGTTGCCCAGGTCGTAATGGGCGGCGATGTTGTGGCGGCTGCCGCGCCGCGTATTCGCATTGGCGCGATGGCGCCACCGCGAGAGCCAGCGCGCCGGGCCGCGCGTCGCGGTCACGCCGCCCAGCGCCGCCTCGTTGGCGACGCCGAACATCAGCAGCGCGGTCAGGTCGGGCGAGCTCCAGTCGTCGTCGCGGTAGGAGAACGCCAGCCCCAGGTCGCCCTCCATCAGCAGGCGCAGCACCGGCCGCCACCGATGCAGACGGAGTTCCGCGCGCGGTCCCGGCATGGGGCCGGTGACCTCGAGCCGCCGGCCATCGGGCCAGGTCAGCGTCAGGCGGCCATGCCGGACCCGCACCAGCCACCGCCGCAGCGGCGCCTGCCACGCCGGGAG
This sequence comes from Roseateles sp. 22389, assembly GCF_052044995.1. Taxonomy (NCBI): domain Bacteria; kingdom Pseudomonadati; phylum Pseudomonadota; class Betaproteobacteria; order Burkholderiales; family Sphaerotilaceae; genus Roseateles; species Roseateles sp. 22389. The sequence continues at coordinate 76,272 of NZ_JBQEOF010000004.1, read as the reverse complement.
CGGATCGCCCGCCAGCGTGGCCGCCGACGACGGCACGTCGCGGGGCGCGGTCAGGATCGAACTGGTGTCGTGATGCATGAGGGTCTCGTGGGTCGGTCTCGGGAAGTCGGTCATGGCAAGGACGAAGGAACGTCGTCCCGCCGCACCACGGTCAGCGGCGAGGCCGGCGCGGCGGGCCGTTCATGCAGCCGCGCGCCCTTGAGCCACAGCCGCAGCGCCTCCCAATGGATGCCGGCGACGACCTTCAGCGTCAGCAGCGGATAGGCGACGAGCAGCCGCAGCAGCCGGGCGTCGGTCAGCGGCGCGCGGTGCGCGTCGAGCCGGGCATGCAGCACCGCGGCGCCGTCGGCCTCGTGCACGCTGACGCCGATGGACATCGACTCGCGCGGCGGCTCGATGCGGAAGCGGTAGTGCAGCGCCATGCCGAGGAAGGGCGACACGTACAGCCGCTTGTCGCTGCGCTGCTCGATCAGCGGCGCGGCGCGCTGGGCCGGATCGACTTCGATCAGGTAGCTGTGCCGTTGGCCGAAGGTGTTGTTGACCTCGTAGAGGATCGCCAGCGGCGTGCCATCCGGCGCGTCGCAGAACCACACGCTCAGCGGATTGAAGGCGTAGCCGAGCAGGCGCGGCATCGTCAGCAGCCGCACCGCGCCACCGGCGGGCAGGCCGGCCGCCGCGAGTTGCGCGTCGATCCACGCGCGCAGCCCGGCCACGTCGCCGGCGCGGCCGTCGCCGTGGTCCGACGGACGGAAGCTGAAGAGGTTGAACCGCCCCAGCGAGAACCAGCGCAGCCGCGCATCGAGCGCCGGCAACTCGTCCAGGTCCAGCAGCAGCGAGAACATCCGGTAGCTCAGCCGATGACGCAGCGGTCGCAGCCGCTGGTGCATCACCCGGCCGAGGTAGAGCGCGGAGGCGCCCGGGGCGCTCGCGCCGTCTAGTGCGCTCATGCCACCACCCCGGCCCGGTCGGCCAGCCCGGCCGCGCCGCGCGGCAGGTGGATGCGGCCGGATTCGTCGGGCACCAACCAGGGCCGGCGCACGCCGCCCAGCGCCTCGGCCACCGCCAAGCCCGCCTGCAGGCCGTCCTCGTGGAAGCCCGATCCGAACCAGGCACCGCAGAACCAGGTGCGCTGCCGCCCCTGCAGCGACCAGAGCTCGCGCTGCGCGGCGATGCCGGCCGCGTCGAAGCGCGGATGCTCGTAGACCTCGGTGCGCAGCAGGTGGTCGGGATGCGGCGGGACGGCCGGGTTGAGCGTCACGAACAGCGGTTGCGCATCCGGCCCCTGCGGCAGGTGCGGCTGCAGCCGGTTCATCCAGTAGGTCACCGTCGGCGCCACCTGCCCGCTTTCACCCTGGCGCGAGGCGAGGTAGTTCCAACTCGACCAGACCGCGCGGCGGCGCGGCATCAGCGCCGGATCGCGGTGCAGCACGGCCAGGTTGCGCGTGTAGGGAATGGCCCCGAGCAGGCGCCGCTCGGCGGCGCTGGGGGCGAGCAGCATGCGCAGCGCCTGGTCCGCGTGGGTGGCCAGCACGACGTGGTCGAAGGGCGCGGTCCAGGCGCCACGACGGGTGCGCAGGCGCACGCCGTCCGGCTCGCGCGCGACGGCGATGACCGGCTCGTCGCGGTGGATGCGGTCGGCGAAGGACTGCGTCAGGCGTCGCACGTACTCGCGGCTGCCGCCCTCGACGGTGCGCCACACCGGCCGCCCGCTGACCCGCAGCAGGCCATGGTTCTCGCAGAAGCGGACGAAGGCGGCGACCGGATAACGGCCGATGTCGGCGGCCGTCGAGGACCAGATCGCGGCGCCCATCGGGTACAGGTGGTCGTCGCGGAAGGCGCGGCCATAGCCGCGCGCGTCGAGGTAGTCGTCCAGCGCCAGGTCGCCACTGGCCTGGGCGTCGCGCGGGGCTTCCCGATAGAAGCGCAGCAGGTCGCGCAGCATCGACCAGAAGCGCGGGCGCAGCAGGTTGGCGCGCTGGGCGAAGAGGCCATTCAGGTCGGTGCCGGCGTATTCCAGCGCGCCGCCGTCCAGGCTCACCGCGAAGGACATGTCCGACGCGCGCGTCGGCACCGCCAGGTGGCGGAACAGCGCGCTCAGGTTGGGATAGGCCGGCTCGTTGTAGACGATGAAGCCGGTGTCCACCGGCACGCTCACGCCCCGGTCCGGCGCGTCGACCGTGTGGCTGTGGCCGCCGATGCGGCCGTCCGCCTCGAAGACCTGGACGTCGTGGCGCCCGGACAGCAGCCAGGCGCAGGACAGCCCCGAGATGCCGGCGCCGACGACGGCGATGCGCAGCGGACGGCCGTCCGGGGGGCTGGGGAAGTCGGGCGGGAGGGTGTCTGGGCCGGGCATCGTCGCGTCCTGGGGTTTGGCGCTTCTACGCGAGCCGATCGGATTTGGATCGCCGGCCGCGAACCGGCGAGCCGGCCCCGGCTTTCCCTTGGGGCGAGGGTCGCCCGCATGGCGGTAGTGGCTCGGCCCGGCGATGATCCGATCCGCCGTCCGTCGCGTATCAGGACCCATGGGTACCCCGCATCGCGACGATCCGACCTCCGCCCCGGCCTCCCCGCCGGGCGAGGCGGCGTCCCCGTCCGCCTTGCCGAAAGCCCGCCACTTGAAGATCGTCCCGCTCGATCCGGACCGCCGGTCCGCGCCCCCGCCGTCCGAGCCGGACTGGGCGGCGCTGATGCGTCGCGTCGCCGAGCAGCACGATCGGGAGGCCTTCGGCCGGCTGTTCTCGCATTTCGCGCCGCGGCTCAAGAGCTACCTGATGCGCACCGGCAGCAGCGACGCCGCCGCCGAGGAACTGGCGCAGGACACGCTGGTGACGGTGTGGCGCAAGGCGGCGATGTTCGATCCGGCGCAGGCGGCGGTGTCGACCTGGATCTTCACCATCGGGCGCCGGCTGCGCATCGATGCCGCGCGGCGCCACCTGCTGGACGGCGCCGGCGACGAGTGTTTCGAGTTCGACCACCTGCAGGCCGATCAACCCGACGTGGCCGACCACGCCGACGCCTCGCGCCAGGGCCAGCGGATCCGGGAGGCGCTGTCGCGCCTGCCGCCGGAGCAGGCGCAGGTGCTGCGGCTGTCCTTCTACGAGGACGAGCCGCATGCGCGGATCGCCTCGGAACTGGGATTGCCGCTGGGCACGGTGAAGTCGCGCATCCGGCTGGCGGTGGCGCACCTGCGCCGGCTGCTGGATCCCTGAGCCGGCCGCACGATCGCCTCGCCCCATCAATCACGCCATACCGTTCCCATCACGCCAGCCATCACCAATCACCGCCCTTCCCCTTCTGACCGCCTGACCATGCGCCCGCCCGACATCCACCATCACCCCGCCGACGAGCTGTTGCTGTCGCTGGCCGCGGGCACGCTGCCCACGGGCATCCGGCTGGTGACGGAAATCCATCTGGAGCTGTGCGCCGCCTGCCGCGAGCGGGTGGCGATGCTGCGGGCGGTGGGCGGGGCGCTGATCGAGGAGGAAGCGGCCGCGCCGATGCGGGACGACGCGCTGGCGCAGGCGTTCGCGCGGATCGACGCGATGGACGCGATCGAGGCCGTGGCCGGCGCGGACGGGGCGGCCATTCCCCGCAAGGTGCCGGCGCCGCCGCCGCTGCCGACCGGCGCGGTGTGGCCGCGGGCGCTGGCCGACTGCAGCGCGACGCGCTGGCGCTGGATCGGCCCGGGCATGCGCTGGAGCAAGGTCAGCGTGCCCGGCGCGCCGCAGGCCAATGTCTTCCTGCTGCGTATCGGGCCCGGCAAGTACCTGCCGCCGCACACGCACCGCGGGACCGAGCTGACGCAGGTCATCTACGGCCGGTTCCACGACGGGCGCGCGCTGTTCGGCCCGGGCGACTTCGACCTGGCCGACGGCGAGGTCCACCATCAGCCGGTGGTGCAGGAAGGCAGCGAATGCATCTGCGTGGCCGCCGTCGACGGCCGGCTGCATTTCGACGGCTTCATCGCCCGGTGGTTCGGGTCGCTCGTCGGGATGTGAGCGCGGCCGTCACCAGGGCGGCGACGCCGGACGACAGGCCGCTGACGACGGCGCCCCACGCCAGGTCGATGACGGTGATGAACCAGGGCCAGTCGCGCAGCGTGGCCTGATTGGTGAAGTCATAGGTCGCGTAGGCCAGGAAGCCGAAGCAGGCGCCCTGCGTGAACGCGAGCCGCGGACGGCCGCCCCGCAGCGCGGGCGCGACCGCGAAATGCACCAACCCGGCGACGAACAGCGGATAGAAGATCGCCACCGCGCGCCAGTCGACGGTGGCGGCCATCAGGTGACCGATGGCCGGCTGGTAGAGCGCGGCAGTCATGGTGCCGAGCCAGACGGCATCCATCGCCAGGAAGACGACCAGCGTCGCGAGGTAGGCCAGCGGCCAGCGCCAGGCGGGCGCGGCGGCAGGCAGTGGGCGAGTCGTCGTGGTGGATGCGTTCATCGCGATCTCCTGGAGTGTTGATTCACGGCAGCCGATAGCTCAGCACCCGTCCGCCCTTGACCACCGCATCGAGCCCGATCCAGCGGCCATCGGACCGGTCTCGCCACAGCGTCAGCTGCTGGCGCTGCGCGGGCTTGCCGGCGGCGGCGGGCGGCGTGGCAGTGAGGCGCCAGCGCATCGCCTCGACCTCGCGGCCGGCCACCGCAAGCGAGGCATCGGCCAGGCGCTCGATGCGGACCTCGTCGACCTCGCCGGTCTGCGGATTCAGCAGCCGCTGCTGCCGCACCAGCGCCGGATGCCAGTAGGCGTAGCTCATCAGGCAGTCCGTCTCGGCGACGGCTGATGCCGATGCCGATGCCGATGCAGATGCCGACGGAGCCTGCGGCGATGGCGATGCGGTCGACGGCCCTCGCACATTGAAGGTCTTGTTGACCTCCACCGGCTTGCCGTCATCGTCGGTGCGGCTCTGGATCGCCTGCAGGCAGTCGCCGCGCCAGCGCTCGCTGGCCTCGTGGCGGTAGCGGAAGACCGTGAGGCCGAGCAGCTTCACGTCGAAGCGGGCGAGGCTCCGCACGGCACGGCCCCCCGGCTCGCCCTCGACGACGAAGCGATGGGTGCCGATCGGCTTGCCATCGAGGCGGACTTCAAAGTCCCAGGCGGCGCTCGCGATCGTGCGCGCGTCGGCCCCTCGAGGCGCGGGCGTCGCGACAGCGCCCGACGCCGACGCGCTGTCTGCACCGGGCGCGCCATCCGCGCCGATAGCAGCGCCGCCAATCCAGGCGGCCGCAAGGACGGCGACGCGCAGGCCGAGCCTCGGCATGAGCGTTCGGCCGGCCCTCATCGAGCGCCGCTCCGTTTCGGCGGCCACGGGATGAACGCGCTGGTGCGGGCGATGTAGTCGCGATAGGCGGGACGCCGCTGGCCGATGTCCTGCTCGAGCAGCGCCACGCCGCTGACCTTGAGCAGCAGCACCGTCATCAGGACCGGCGACGCGAGGCACCAGGCCGCGGTGGGCCCTCCCGCTGACACGGCCATCAGCCCCAGCCCCCACCACACGCAGCTTTCGCCGAAGTAATTGGGATGCCGCGAATAGCGCCACAGCCCCCTGTCGAGCACACGGTCGCGGTGCCCCGGCGCGCGGCGGAAGCGGCTGAGCTGCGCGTCGGCGATCGTCTCGATGAGCAGGCCGCCCCCGGCCAACATGGCGCCGACGGTGTCCCAGGCGGACCACACCGACCGGCCGCCGCCGCTGGCCGCGAGCATCGGCCAGGACACGACCCAGCCGAGCACCGCCTGCAGCAGGAACACCAGCCACAGGCTCTTGAGCCCGAAGCCGGGCTGGTTGCGCGCGCGGATGGCCTGGTAGCGCGGGTCCTCGCCATGGCCCCAGTTGCGCACGGTGACATGGACGCCGAGCCGCAACGCCCAGGCGAGCGTGATCGCGAGCATCACCTGCGCCCGCGCGTCACCGCCGAGGCTGACGACATAGAAAGCCGCCGGCGCGGCGATGAAAGCCGACCACACGCGGTCGGCCAGGCTCGCGTCGCGCCGCGTGAGGCTCACCAGCCAGGTGGGCAGCGCGATGGCGACGGCGATCGACAGGCCGATGCCGGCCGCGACGGCGAGTTCGACAGCGGAAGGCGCCATGTCCATCCCCGCCCTCAGCGCCGAGGCGCGAAGAGGTAGTGGCTGACCCACCACTGCTGCCCCTGGTCGTAGGCGAACAGTTCCTCGACCGAGAGCAGGAAGAGCCGCCAGCGCTGCCACCACATGGAGGCGTCGGCGGGGCCGTAGACGCGCTCGAAGAGCGGCATCAGCTCGCCCCGGTGCGCATCCAGGCGCTCCAGCCAGGCCGCCGCGGTGCGCGCGTAATGGCGGCCGTCCCAGCGCCAGCGCTGCTGCAGCGCCAGGTCGTCCTGGCAGAGCAAGGCCAGGTCGTCGCTGGGCATCATGCCGCCGGAGAAGAAGTGGCGGCTCATCCAGTCGGTGTCATCGCGGACCTCGAAGGCATAGGGCGCCTCGCGATGCGCGAAGACATGCAGGAAGAAGCGGCCATCGTCGCGCAACCAGTTCGACACCTTGCGGAAGGCGCGCGGCCAGTTGCGCAGGTGCTCGAACATCTCGACCGACACGATCCGGTCGAAGCGCCGGTCGAACTGGCCGTCCTCGCCCCAGGACGAGAAGTCGGCCGTCTGCACCTGCAGGTTGCGCAGGCCCAGCCGCAGCGCCTGCGCTTCGATGAAGGCCCGCTGCGAGGCCGAGTTCGACACCGCCAGGATCTGCGCCGCTGGCAGGTGCTGCGCCATCCACAGGCTCAGCGAGCCCCAGCCGCAGCCCAGCTCGAGGATCGCCTGTCCATCGGCCAGCCCGGCGCGCGCCGCGGTTTCCGCCAGCGCCGCCTCCTCGGCCGCCGCCAGCGTGTCGACGCCTTCAGGCCACCAGCAGCAGCTGTACTTGCGCCGCGGTCCCAGCATGGCCTCGAACAGCGCGGGCGGCAGCTCGTAATGCTGCGCGTTGGCCTGCTCCGGCAGCACCGCCAGCGGCGCGGCGCGCAGCCCGGCCAGGAAGTCCTGCGTCAGCGCGGCCGCCGCCTCGGGGTCCTGGTGATGCGCCTCGTCGAGCCGCAGGCGCAGCAGGCGCCGGATGCCCAGCCGCACCGCGGCCTCAGGCAGCAAGCCGCGCTCGGCGAGCCGGACGGCGATCGAGGAAATTGCAGGCGCCATGGCATGCCCTTCGGGGATTGGTCTGCCGCTTGTACGCCAGGCCGGGCGACTTGGATCTCCGGTGCGCGCGGGCGCGACGCCCGGTCGCGGGGGCCGCCGCGCGGCTGGCGACCGCGACGCTCGCGCATTAGCATCGCGCCGCATGACTGCCACCGCCGACCCGCTGGACCTTTTCCTCGCGCTGGAAACCCGCCGCACGCGCGCCATCGTCGACCGTGACCTGGCCACGATCGAGGCGCTGCACGCGCCCGGGTACGAATTGATCACGCCCGCCGGCCGGGTCTTCCCGCGGGCTGAGTACCTCGCCCGCATCGCCGAGGCGCCGTTCTACACGGGCTGGGAGATGGACGACCTGCAGGTGCGTGCCTCGGCGGACCTGGCGGTGCTGCGCTATCGCGCCCGCCTGAGCTTTCCTTCCGGCAAGGTCGTCGACTGCTGGCACATGGACGTCTACGAGCGCCACGAGGCCGGTTGGCGGGCCGTGTGGTCCAAGGCGACGGCCATCCCGCCGCCGGCCTGAGGCGCGGCGCCCACCACCGCCCGCTGGCCCTCCCCGCCTCAGCCCGCCACCACCCGTCCCTTGCCGTCGCGCTTGCCGCGCAGCATCTCGTGGTCCGCGCGCTCGATGAGTTCCTGCGCGCCGGTCGTGTCGTCGGGCGAGAACACCGCGACGCCGACGGTCGCGCCCACCGCGACGATCGCGCCGGAACTCAGCGTCACCGGCTCGCCGATGGCGTCGACGACGCGCGCCAGCACCGGCCGCCAGTCGTCGCCGTCCACACAGGTCAGCACCAGCACGAACTCGTCCCCGCCCAGGCGCGCCGCCGTGTCCAGCGGCCGGATGTGGGCCAGCAGCCGCCTCGCCACGGTCTCCAGCAACTGGTCGCCGGCGTCGTGCCCGTGCTCGTCGTTGACGGCCTTGAAGCCGTCCAGGTCCAGGTAGCAGATCGCCACCCGCTTGCGTTCCCGCCGCGCCACCCCCAGCGCCTGCTCGATCCGGTCGTGCAGCAGCACGCGGTTGGGCAGCTGCGTCAGCGCGTCGTGGAAGGCCGCGTGCGCCAGGTGCTCATGCGCCGCCTTCATCGGCGTGATGTCCACCGCCATCGCGAAGATCTCGGTGACCGACAGCGGCGCCGCGCCGAAGTCCACCCACACCGCCTCGCCGCCCTTGCTGCGCATCCGGATCTGCGACCGGTAGTGGCCGTGCTCAGCCAGCGCCGAATACACCTGCCGCCCGACCTCCTCGTACTGCGCGTCGTCCCAGTAAAAGACCCGCGCCGGCGCGCCCTGCAGCTCGCCGGGCCCGTAGCCGAGGATGCGTTCCAGCGCGCGATTGCGCCAGGTGATGGTGCGGTGCTCGATCTTGGCCATGGCCACCAGGTCGCTGTCGAGCATCGCCGCCTGCTCGCGCTGCAGACGCCGCGCCTGGGTGACGTCGCGCCCCGACGAGAACACGTAAAGCTCTCCACGAATCTCGGTGACGCTGAGCTGCAGTTCGACGTCGATCACCTGGCCGTCGTCCCGGCGATGCTGCACGTCCACGCGCTGCCGGTCTCCCGCCTTGATCTTCGCCAGCCAGGCATTGATCGCGGTCTCGTCCTGGTTGACGTCCCAGCTGCCGACGTGGCGCCCCATCAGCGAGGCGCGGCTGGACTTGAGCATCTCCGCGAAGGAGTCGCTCATCTCCACCAGCCGCCCTCGCCCGTCGATGATGTGGATCCCATCCGCCGAGACCCGCATCAGCGCCTGGATGCGCTTGCCCTGCTCGGCCAGCGCCGTCATGGCCTGCTCCTCGCGGCGGTTGGCGCGCCGCACATGCCAGGTGGCCAGCGCCACCAGCAGCCAGGCCAGCGCCGCCAGGGACGCCACCGTCCAGGCCTGTTCCCGCCAGGGCTTGAAGAAGCGCTCGTTGTTCACGCCCGCATAAACGACGAAGGGCCAGTGGTCGAGCGCCCGATAGGCGCTGGTGCGGTCGCGGCCGTCGATGCTCACCGTGGTGACCACGCTGCCCTGGCGGGGATTCGCCGCCAGCATCTCGCGCATCCGCGCCGAGACCTTCGTGTCGCCGACCTCGCCCTGCACCGGACTGCCCGGCGCGATGCGCGCGACCAGCCGCAGGTCGTCGCGGCGCAGCGTCATCGCGTCCAGCGGCGCCAGCTCGTAGCGCTCGAAGAGATGGCGGAAGTGGTCGACGCCGACGCTCACGTAGAGGACGCCCGCGAAGCGGCCCCGCACGACCAGCGGCCGCACGAACGCCACCACCCAGTTGCCGGACACCCGCGAGACCAGCGGACCGGTCACCAGCGTCTTGGGCTCGGCCAGCGCGCGCGCCTGGAGGAAGTAGTCGCGGTCATGGACGNCGGGCAGGCGCGTGCCCCAGCGGACCTCGCCGCTGGCGTCGGCGGCGCGGAAGGCCTCGATGCCGTGCAGCAGGCCGAAGCGCGCATGCAGCACCTCGTTGAGCACCGCGTCGGGGGCGCCGCCGGGCGCGGCCATCAGCCGTTCGAGCTCGGCGCCGGTGGCGCGCAGCACCGCGTCCACGCGGCCGATCTCGGCCTCGACGTTGAGCTGCGCGACGGCGGCCAGGCCTTCGGCGACATCGCGCGCCTGCGTCGCGTAGGTGCGATGGGACGCGTCCAGCACATGCCAGACCAGCGCCGCGAGCACGAGCGCGACGGTCAGGTTGGCACCGACGAGCCAGGCCGTCATGCGACGCCGGCGTTTGGCGGCACCGTCGACAAGGAGTTGCGGATCGGTCAGCGGCATGGCTTGCGAAGCATCGGCTCCGGCGCGCCGGGCGGGCGCTGAGCCCTGTCCCGGCTGGTCTCCCTGCGAGGTGGCCGGTCCCGTGGCCGGCCTCAGGGCCAGTCTACTGAGCCCCGGCCCTGTGACGCGATGCCCGTAAACCCGGGAATGCGGGGGGTGTCACAGCCCCTCCATCGCCCGTTCCTGGGCCTTGTCCTTGAGCGTGCCGCCCTTGGGCGCGAGCAACTCCCGCGCATTGGGGATGCCGGAGCCGGCCTGCTCGGGCGGCGGCGGGGCCTTGTAGGCCGGCATCACCGACACCGTGCCGCCCTTGACCTTCTGCTCGGCGCTGCCGCGCGGGCAGGCCTCGTTGGTGTAGAGCACCTGGCCGTCGACGACGCAGCGGCGCACACCGCCCGGGGACGGCGCCGAACCGCCACTGGGCCCCGCCGGCGTGTCGTTGCCGGTGTGCAGCGTCGGCAGCTCGACCTTGCCGGCCTGGCGCTCCAGCTGGCGCGTGGCATCGCGCAGGAACGGGATCTCGTCGCGCTTCTTCCAGCCGATGACGCCGAGCACCACGACGATGATGATGAGCAGCACTGCCCGCATGAAATCTTCTCCCTGATGTCGCGCACTGCGGCGCGTTGGTTGGCGGCCGGTCCGCGCGGGACCGGCATGGCGGCCCGCCCACGCGGTCCGGCGGCTGCGCATGATATCGACGGCCCCGGTCAGCCGGCAGTCCGCACGATGCGCTGAACGGACGCTACGGCCGCCCACCGCAACGCCGCTTGCAGCGCCGAGGCGCAGCGCGGACGCCTATCGTCCGGGTTCCAGGCCGCGACGGGATCGCGGTCGACAACACGCTGCCCTACCCCGCGCGACTGCCTCAAGAGACCCCCTCGCCCCCTTCGGTTGGGGGTGAGGGGGCATCGAAGTACACCGGTGGTGTCCTTCGCCGAGCCCCCTCACCCTCCCCTCTCCCCGAGGGGAGAGGGAATGCCGGTGAGATGGCAAGGTGGGTGCAGAGAATGGCATCCTCCGCGCATGACTCATCCGGCTGATCCCACCAGCGTGCCTGATTCCTCCCCGGACCGCCCCGCCCCCGTCTCCTTCCGGGAAGCCTTCCTCTTCTGGCTGAAGCTGGGCTTCATCAGCTTCGGTGGCCCGGCCGGGCAGATCGCGATCATGCATGCCGAGCTGGTCGAGCGTCGCCGCTGGATCAGCGAGCGGCGCTTCCTGCATGCGCTCAACTACTGCATGCTGCTGCCCGGCCCCGAGGCCCAGCAGCTCGCCACCTACATCGGCTGGCTGATGCACCGTGGCTGGGGCGGCATCGTCGCCGGCGGACTCTTCGTGCTGCCGTCTCTGTTCATCCTCGTCGCGCTGTCGTGGATCTACGTCGCCTTCGGCGCGCTGCCGGCGGTCGCGGGGATCTTCTACGGGATCAAGCCCGCGGTCACCGCGCTCGTGCTGCACGCGGCCCACCGCATCGGCCGTCGCGTGCTGCGCAACGGCTGGCTGTGGAGCATCGCGGTCGCGGCGCTGGTGGCGATCCTCCTGGACCTGCCCTTCCCGCTCATCGTGCTGGGCGCCGGGATCGCCGGCGCGATCGGCGCGCGCTTCGCGCCGCAGGTGTTCTCGCCCGGCGCCGCGCACGCCGCCGCGCAGGCCGGCTACGGCCCGGCGCTGATCGACGACGACACCCCGACGCCCCCGCACGCCCGCTTCACCCGCGCTCGCCTCGCCCGGGTGCTGATCGTGGGCCTGGGGCTGTGGCTCGCCGCGATGGGCGCCTTGATCGCCGTGTATGGGCTCGACGGCGCGTTCACGCAGATGGGGCTGTTCTTCACCAAGGCCGCGCTGATGACCTTCGGCGGCGCCTACGCGGTGCTGCCCTACGTCGTGCAGGGCGCCGTCGAGCACCACCACTGGGCCACCGGGCCGCAGATGATCGATGGCCTGGCGCTGGGCGAGACCACGCCGGGGCCGCTCATCATGGTGGTCGCCTTCGTCGGATTCCTGGGCGGATGGAAAGAACAGGTCTTCGGACCGGACGCGCTCTTCGCCGCCGGTGCCGCGGCGGCGACGCTGGTCACCTGCTTCACCTTCCTCCCCTCCTTCGTCTTCGTGCTGGCCGGCGGCCCGGTCATCGAGGCGACCCACGGCGACCTGCGCCTGACCGCGCCGCTGACCGCGATCACCGCGGCCGTGGTGGGCGTGATCGTCAACCTGGCGCTGTTCTTCGCGAGCCACGTGTTCTGGCCGCAGGGGCTGGGCGGCCCCTTCGACGCCACGTCCGCGCTGATCGCTGCCGGCGCGGCGATCGCGCTGTTCCGCTTCAAGTGGGGCGTGATCCCGCTGCTCAGCGCATGCGGCGCGATCGGGCTCGCGCTGGCGCTGGCGATGCCGGCGGCGTGACGGCGGCGGCCTCGAGCGCCTCGCCCATCGACGCCAGGAAGCCTTCCCGGTCGAAGCACTGCCCCTGGGCCCAGTTCTCCTCGCAGGTCCGGCCCAGCCGCTCCAGCTCCGCATCCTGCGCGTCGAGTTCGGCGCGCATGCGGGCGATCTCCTCGCGCCGCCGCTTCAGGCTGGCCTGCACCAGTTCATGCGGCAGCCGGCCATCCACTTCCTGCGCCAGCGCCTGCCGGATGCCGTCGAGCGAGAAACCCAGCCGCTGCGACAGCTGGATGAACTGCAGCCGCTGCAGCGTCTCCGGGCCGTACTCGCGATAACCGTTCAAGCCGCGCTCGCCCTCCGGCAGCAGCCCGCTCGCTTCATAGAACCGGATCGCCGAGGGCTTGATCCCGAGCTGTTTCGCCAGTTCCCCAATCCGCATTCAAAACCCCTTGACCTTCAACTCGGCTTGAAGCTTACGCTGGCGGGCTTCTCCCTTTCAAACCGCCCCTTTCTCCGGGCGAGTCCATGTCCATGTCGATCGCTGCCTCCTCCGCCCTGCACCTGCCGCTGGTCCTGCCGAACGGCCAGACCTTGAAGAACCGCATCGCGAAGGCCGCGATGGAAGAGATGCTGGCGGAGCCCGGCCAAGTGCCCGGCGCCCACAGCCAGGCGCTCTACCGCCGCTGGGCCGAAGGCGGCGCCGGGCTGCTGATCACCGGCAACGTCATGGTCGCGCCCGACGCGCTGACCAGCCCCGGCGGCCTGGTGCTCGAGGCCGGCACGCCGCTGGACGCCTACCGGGCCTGGGCCCGCGCCGCGCAGGCCGGCGGCACCAAGGTCTGGATGCAGATCAACCACCCAGGTCGACAGGTGTTCGCGGCACTGGGCAATCCGGGCTACGCGCCGTCCGAGGTCGCGCTCGAGATGGGCAAGCACGGCAAGCTGTTCGCACCGGTCCGCGCGCTGACCGCCGCCGAGATCGGCGCCATCGTGCACCGCTTCGCCGACACCGCCCGCGCCGCGCGCGAGGCCGGCTTCAACGGCGTGCAGGTCCATGCCGCCCATGGCTACCTGCTGTCGCAGTTCCTGTCGCCGCTGGCCAACCGCCGCGACGATGGCTACGGCGGCCCGATCGCCCACCGCGCCCGCCTGCTCATCGAGGTCGTGCGGGCCGTCAAGGCCGCCGGTGGCCCCGGCTTCGCCATCTCGGTGAAGCTCAACAGCGCCGACTTCCAGCGCGGCGGCTTCGACGAGGCCGACGCCCGCGCGGTCGTGGAGATGCTGAACGCCGAAGGCATCGACCTGCTCGAACTGTCCGGCGGCAGCTACGAGAGCCCCGCGATGCAGGGCCGCACCGCCGACGGTCGCACGCTGGCGCGCGAGGCCTATTTCCTGGAGTTCGCGCAAGACCTGGCCCGGCACGCAGGCATGCCGGTGATGACGACCGGCGGCATCCGCCGGCGCGCCGTCGCCGAACGCGTGCTGGCGGGCGGGATCGCGGTGGTCGGGCTGGGCACCGCGCTCGCGTACGAGCCGGACCTGCCGACGCGCTGGATCAGCGCCGAGGCGGTCGCCGAGCCCGTCGCCGTGACCTGGAAGAACAAGGTGCTGGGCAGCCTCGCGACGATGGCGCTGGCACGGCGGCAGCTGGCGCGCATGGCCTCGGGCGCATCACCGTCGCGGCGCCTGTCGCCGCTGGTGACCTTGCTGATGGACCAGTGGCGCGCCTCGCGGCTCACGCGGCGCTATCGCGCCTGGCGGGCGGCCACGGCCGTGCCGCAGCGCTGATCGGAGCGACGGGGCCAGGCGCCCCCCCACGGACCCGCAAGAGCCCGCACGGGTCCGCACAGGGAAGCATCGCGGCGCGCGAGCCGTACACAATGGCGGCCTCGACCTCCTTCGCCGCCTGTTCGGCGCCTGCTCGTCGCCATGTCGTCTCCTTCGCCCCCTGTCCCTCCGACGCTCTCCCCGTCGCGCCCGGATCCGGCGCCACTCCCTCGGGAAATCGCGGACCGGTTGCAGCGCGCCGCCCGCCGCTTCCGCACGCCAGCGTTGCTGGAATCGCTCGACGAGGCCCGCGCCTGCGACAGCGCGACCGCACTCGCCACCGCGATCGAGCGCGCGCGGCAGGCCCTGGACGCCGGCTCGGCACCAGGCGGCGATGTTCGCGCACTGTTCCTCGACGCCCTTGCGCGGCACATCGCCGAGGCCATGCGGCCGGAGCACGGCGATGCCGCGCTCCAGGCGATGGTGCTGCGCCATCGCTCGCCCGCCGTGCGGGAGTTCGCCTCGCTCAATGCGCATGCGGAGGCGGACCGGCGGCAGATCCGTTCGGCGGCCAATGCGCTGGCCCATCCGGCGAAGCTGCAGGACCAGCCCGCCGGCGAGATCCGGGATGGCCTGCAACGCATGCGGCAGGCGAGCGCCGCGGCGGACTGGTCCGACGTCGACGACGCGATCATGGACCTCCTGGGCTTGCCCGAGGTGCAGGACGAGCCGGTGCTGTTTCGCAACCTGGAGCGGATCGTCAGCGATGACGCGCTCAGGCGCCTGTGCCGGATCGAGGCGTTGGCCCAGCAGGACGAGGTGCAGCGATATCGCGCGCTATGGGCACGGCAAGGCCCCGCGGCGGGCACCGGGCAGGCCACCTCGGCCGGCAGCGACGCGCAGCGCCGCGGCGACGCCGTGGAAGCGCTTGCCGCGCAGGCGCTCGAGGTCCTGGCCGCGCGTCTGAATGCGGAAGAGGACCCGCCGCGCTATCGCGTGGCGACTTCCTTGAAGGTGCCGTCGTCCATCCCCGGCGATCCGCGGCGCGCCAAGAGCGAGTGGGATGTCGCCCTGCTGCGGCGCCACGACGCCGGTACCTGGGACCTGCTCCTGCTGGTCGAGGCCAAGGCCTCGGCCGATGCCGCGACCACCGACCTGCCCCGGCTCCTGCGCGGCCTGCGACTGCTGGCGCAGGCGGACCCGCAGTCGACCTATGCCTTCGCCTCGCATCAAGGCGAGATCCCCCTGCGGGGCGCCTCGCTGCGCGCCCTGCCGACCGAGGAGGACGACCTGGCCCGCGCGGTGCTCTATTGCAGCGACTCGCCGGCCGAGCAGGCGCCGCGGCTGCTCAGCGCCGCGAGCCGCATGCAGTTGCTGTCGACACCGGCGAGCCTGGACTTCGCCGACCGGCTCGAGCGCGGCGTCCCGGTGGAACCCCGCCAGCTCAAGGCGGTCTGGGACCAACTGCTGACGGCGCCCGCCTTCAAGCCAGTGCTGCGCCAGCATGCGACGCTGCGGACCGTGCGCGAGCTCATGCTCCATCCGAGCGACCTGATGGCGGTGGCCCAGGACACGCCGGACTCGACCTAGTCCACCGACCGTGCAGCCCCGGACTGCGAAACAATCCCGCGATCCCGCGATCCCGCGATCCCGCAGCCCCGCCCTGCACCTCCGCACCTCCGCACCTCCGCACTTCCGCGATCCCGCGATCCCGCGTTTCCAACCGAGAGAACGACCCGCCATGCCCCGCGCCTTCCTGCCCTCCTTCGCCCGGCGACTGCCGAGCCGGTCGACCTGCCTGGCCGCCTTGGCCGGCCTCACCTGCCTGACCGGCCTGGCCGTGTCGCCCGCCGCCGTCGCCCAGCCGGTGATGGCGCGCGAGAACCTCAACGCCACGCTCTGGTTCCAGACCGCGGTCGAACGCCAGGCCGCCACGCTGGCGGTCTACCGCGCCGCGACCGCCCGCCTGGGCGCGGCGCGTCGGGCCACGCGCGAGACGGCCTCGCTGGAACAGGCGGCGCAGGGCGGCTTCTCGCGCAAGCCGCCGGCCATCGTGCTGGACGTGGACGAGACCGTGCTCGACAACTCGCCCTATGAGGCCTGGCAGATCCGCGACGGGCGCAGCTACGAGGAAAGCAGCTGGGCCGCCTGGGTGGCCAGCGCCCAGGCCGCCGCCATTCCCGGCGCGCCCGAGTTCATCGCACGGGCGCGCGCGACCGGCTTCCGGGTCGTCTTCATCACCAACCGGCGTTGCCCGGCCGACGGCCCCTTCGGCCCGGACGGCCTCCACGCCGCCTGCCCGCAGAAGGCGCAGACGATCGCCAACCTGAGCCGCGTGCTCGGCCATGCGGTCGCGCCCGCCGACGTGATGCTGCGCGGCGAGCGCGCGGAATGGGCGGCCTCGGACAAGACGCCGCGCCGGGAGGCCGTCGCGCGCACGCACCGCATCGCGATGCTGGTCGGTGACGACCTGAACGACTTCGTCCCGCGCGCCCGCTACGTCGAGCAGGACCACGCCGCGCGCTGGGGCACGACCTGGGTCCCGATTCCCAATCCGACCTATGGCTCCTGGGGCGATGCGCTGTCGCTCACCCAGCGTTACGCGGCCTTGAAGCCGTGGGCCGGTCCCGCGGCCGCCGAGCCCGCTACGGCGGGCTCAATGGGCACAACGGGCTCAGCGGGCTCAGCGGGCACGGCAAACTCAGCGGGTACCGCGGCCGCGGCAGCCGCGGCGGCTTCCGCCGCCTCGGCTCAATAGCCGGATTCGATCCCCGGGCTCGATGCCCGGGTTCGATGCCCGGCCTCGACAACCGCGCTCAATAACCGGCGGCCAGCCCGGTGTTGCGGCGCGGATCGTTCGCGCCGTAGAACCGGTTGTTCCCGACCGGCTTCCCGTTCAGCGACGGCGCGCCGACGATGATCGCCGCCAGGTGGTTCGCCGGATGCGGCGCGCCCAGCTTGTGGCCCATGCCCTCGAGGATCCGGCGCGTGTCCGGCGACAGCGCGTAGGGCTCCACGTTCGTCAGGTCCGGCATCCACTGGTGGTGGAAGCGCGGCGCGTCCACCGCCTCCTGGACGGTCATGTCGTAGTCGATCGCATTGATCATCGTCTGCAGCACCGCCGTGATGATGCGGCTGCCGCCCGGCGTGCCCACCACCATCACCGGCTTGCCGTCCTTGGTCACGATGGTCGGGCTCATCGACGACAGCGGCCGCTTGCCCGGAGCGATCGCATTGGCCTCGCCCTGCACCAGGCCGTACATGTTGGGCACGCCCACCTTGGAGGTGAAGTCGTCCATCTCGTTGTTGAGCAGCACGCCGGTCTTCGCGGCGGTGACCTTGGCGCCGAACCAGTCGTTCAGCGTGTAGGTCACCGACACCGCGTTGCCCCACTTGTCGGCGATGGAGTAATGCGTGGTGTTGCTGCCCTCATGCGGCGGCACGCCCGGCTTGAGGTCCTGCGACACCCCGGCCTTGGCCGGATCGATCGCGGCGCGGATCTTGGCCGCGTAGTCCTTGTCCAGCAGCCGCTGCAGCGGGTTCTTCACGAAGTCCGGATCGCCGAGGGTGCTGTTGCGATCGACGTAGGCATGCCGCATCGCCTCGATCTGGTAATGCACGCCCTGCGCCGAGCCCCAGCCCAGCTGCCGCAGCGGATAGCCCTCCAGGATGTTGAGCATCTCGCAGATGATCACGCCGCCCGAACTCGGCGGCGGCGCCGACACGACGTGGTAGCCGCGGTAGTCGCACTCGACCGGCGCCAGCTCGCGCGTGCGGTACTGGTCCAGGTCGGCCTGCGTCAGGATGCCCTTGCCGGCCTGGCTCGACTCGACCAGCGCCTTCGCCACCCAGCCCTTGTAGAAGCCGTCGGTGCCCCTGGCCGAGACCTCACGCAGCGTCTTCGCCAGGTCCTTCTGCACCAGCTTGTCGCCGGGCTGGAAGGCCTTGCCCTTGTTCAGGAAGATCGCCGCGGACGCGGGATCGGCCTCGAAGTCCTTGGTCGCCGTCTGGAACATGTCGACGTCGCCCTGGTCCAGCGCGAAGCCGCGGTCCGCCAGCGCGACCGCCGGCGCGATCAGCGTCTGGCGCTTCATCGTCCCGTACTTCTCGCGCGCGTACTCGAGGCCCGACACCGTGCCCGGCACGCCCACCGCCAGGTGGCCGTGCGTGCTCAGGCCCTTGACGACGTTGCCGTCCTTGTCCAGGTACATGTTGGCCGTGGCGGCCAGCGGCGCCTTCTCGCGGAAGTCCAGGAAGGTCTTGCGACCGTCGGCGAGCTGGATGGTCATGAAGCCGCCACCCCCCAGGTTGCCCGCGGCCGGGTACACCACCGCCAGCGCATACCCCACCGCCACCGCGGCGTCGATGGCATTGCCACCGTCCTTCAGCACGTCGACGCCGACGCGCGTGGCCAGGTGCTGCGCCGTCACCACCATCCCGTTGGGCGCGGCCACCGGCGCGGCGGAGGCCGCATACGACGGCGCGACCGGCGCGAACGCGAACGACGCGGTCGCCGCCGCGGCGCAGACAAGCAATCGGAAAGTCTTCATGAACCTGATTCCTCAACAGATGCGACCGCGCGATTCGACACCGGCCCCGGCATCGCCCGCAATCCCACGAGGCGTCAGGTCGTTACTGGAGAGGGTCTTTCAGCGCGTCGGGCACCGGCAGTGCGACGATGTCGATGCCTTCGTCCGCCAGTTCACGCGCCTCGTCGGGCGTGGCGCGACCGCGGATGCCGCGCTCCTGGGCCTCGCCGTAATGGATGCGGCGAGCCTCGGTGGCGAAGCGGTCACCGACGTCCTCGGTGTTGGCCATCAGCGTGCGCACCGCCTGGATCACCTGCTTCTGCAGTTCGGCGGCGATCACCGGCGCGCCAGGCGGCAGCGCCGGTGCGGTGGGCTCGGGGGACGGCGCCGCCGGCGCGCGCGGCCGGGCCGGCGCGGGCTCGGCGGCGGAGAGGTTCAGCCGCGGGGCGCTCGGCATCTTGTGCACCTTGGCGCTGTTGCACAGCGGGCAGCTCAGCAGACCACGCTGCTGCTGCGATTCGAAGTCGTTGGCCGACGCGAACCAGCCTTCGAAGGAATGGCCTGTCTCGCAGGCCAGGTTCAGGACCAGCATGATGGGCCGATGCTAGCGGCTCGCCGCCTCGGCCGCCGGCATCCAGTCCAAAGGCCACGCGCCGGCACGCCAGCGCTGCAGCCACAGCAGGCAGGTCAGGGTCTTGGCGTCGGTGACGCGGCCGTCGAAGGCCATGCGGTCCAGCTCGTCCTCGCCCACGGCCAGCAGGTCGAGGAACTCCTCGTCGTCCAGGCGGCGCTCGCCGGCAACCAGCCCGCGCGCGAAGAAGACCTCGATGCGCTCGTCCGAATAGGCGATCGCGTTGTGCATCACGCCGGCGTAGGCCCACTCGCGCGCGCTGTAGCCGGTCTCCTCGACCAGCTCGCGCATCGCGCAGCGCAGCGGCGGTTCCAGCGGATCCAGCTTGCCGGCGGGGAACTCCAGCACCACGCGGCCCATCGGGTAGCGGTACTGGCGCTCGAGCAGCACGCGGCCGTCGTCCAGCAGCGGCACGATCACGGCGGCGCCGGGGTGGCGGATGTACTCGCGCGTCGCTTCGCGGCCGTTGGGCAGCGCGATGCGGTCGCGCTTGGCATGAAGGAAGTTGCCCCGCAGGATCCAGTCGGAACTCAGCGGGGTCTCGCGCAGATGGGGATCGGCATCGGCCGCCGGGGGAATGCCGACCACGCCGTCGGCATCGGGGCGAAGGGCCTCAGGCAGCTTCTTCGTCATCGAACTCTCGCACCTTGGACCGCGAGCGGCGCAGGTAGCGCCACACGAAGCCCGGGAAGCCCAGCGTCACGAACAGCGCCAGCGCCGCCGCGTAGAACTCCCAGCCCTGCGGCGCGCGCTGGCCCAGCCGGGCCTCGAGCCCGAAGCCGACGGCCAGCGTCGCCAGCGCCAGCAGGAAGAGTTCCAGCAGCCGCCAGCCGGCGGCCTTGGGATCGCGGCGCGGCCCGACGAGCAGGATGCGCGAACTGAGGTAAGGCAGGTTGGCCGCGACCAGCGCGACCACCAGCACCACCCACACCGAAGCGCCCTGCTCCATCCCGGGTCCGCTCAGCGCGCGCTCAGTGCGCCAGCGCGCGGGTCACGGCCTGGCCGCACAGCGCCAGCAGGCCGCCGGGCAGCAGGCCGAAGGCCAGCACCGCGATGCCGTTGAGCGACATCACCAGGCGCGCGTCGGCCGGGGCGTTCAGCGGGGCATGGTCGGTCGGTTCATCGAAGAACATGACCTTCACGACACGCAGGTAGTAGAACGCGCCGATCAGCGACAGCACCACCGCCACCACCGCCAGCCACAGGTAGAGCGACTGGCCGGTCGTGACCATCGCCTGCAGCACGGCCAGCTTGCCGTAGAAGCCCACCGTCGGCGGGATGCCGGTCAGCGAGAACATGTAGATCGCCATCACCAGCGCATACCAGGGGCTGCGCTTGAACAGGCCGGCCAGGTCGCTGATCTGCTCGGACTCGAAGCCCTGGCGCGCCAGCAGCATGATCAGGCCGAAGCTGCCCAGCGTCGTCAGCACGTAGGTGATCGCGTAGAACATCGCCGAGCTGTAGGCATTCAGCGCATGGTTGTCCGGCTGGCCGTTCACCACGCCCGAGGCCAGACCCAGCACGACGAAGCCCATCTGCGAGATCGTCGAGTACGCCAGCATCCGCTTCAGGTTGCTCTGCGCAATCGCGGCCAGGTTGCCCACCACCAGCGAGGCCACCGCCATCACCAGCAGCATCTGCTGCCAGTCCGTGGCCAGCGGCAGCATGCCCTCCACCAGCAGGCGCAGCGCGATGCCCAGCGCGGCCAGCTTGGGCGCGCCGCCGATCAGCAGCGTCGCGGCGGTCGGCGCGCCCTGGTAGACGTCAGGCACCCACATGTGGAACGGCGCGGCGCCCAGCTTGAAGCCCAGGCCGGCGACGACGAACACGACGCCCAGCACCAGCACGCCCTTGTTGACCGTGCCGCTGGAGATCACCTCGAACACGCGCGGGATCGACAGCGAGCCGGTGGCGCCGTACATCATCGACAGGCCGTACAGCAGGAAGCCCGAGGCCAGCGCGCCCAGCACGAAGTACTTCATCGCGGCTTCGGTCGAGATGGTGTGGTCGCGGCGCAGCGCGGTCAGCGCGTACAGCGACAGGCTCATCAGCTCCAGGCCGAGGTAGATCGACAGGAAGTTGTTGGACGCCACCATCACGTTCACGCCCAGCAGCGCCAGCAGGCTCAGGGTGAACAGCTCGCCCTTGAGCATCTCGCGCGACTCGGCGTAGGGACGCGCATAGACCAGCGTGATGATCAGCGCCAGCGCGCTGACGCCGCTGAGCAGGTGGCTCAGCGGATCGACGACCAGCAGGCCCTGCATCGCCTCGGCCGGCGCGTTGCCCATCGCGGCGAAGTGCATCGCGCCCACCACCGCCAGGCTCAGCTGCGTCAGCCAGTAGGTCGGCGTGCGGCGCGGGTCGGTGACGAACAGGTCCACCAGCGCGACCACGCAGGCCAGCACCAGCAGCAGGATTTCGGGATAGACCGCGACCCAGTTCATGTCATTCATTGTGTTGGGCCCTTATTGGAGCTTGGACACCGCGACGTGCTTGAGCAGCGCGTCGACGGATGGGTGCATCACGTCGGTGAACGGCTTCGGATACACGCCCATGTAGAGCGTCGCGATCGCCAGCACGCCCAGCATCAGGAACTCGCGGCCGTTGATGTCGGTCAGGTTGCGGACGTTGTCGTTGGTCACCGCGCCGAAGTAGACGCGCTTGATCATCCACAGCGTGTAGGCCGCGCCGAAGATCAGCGCCGTGGCCGCCAGCAGGCCGATCCAGAAGTTGTGCTGCACCGAGCCCAGGATCACCATCCACTCGCCCACGAAGCCCGCGGTCGCCGGCAGGCCGCAGTTGGCCATGCCGAAGAACACCGCCAGCGCCGCGAACTTGGGCATCGTGTTGACGACGCCGCCGTAGTCGGCGATCTCACGCGAATGCACGCGGTCGTAGAGCACGCCGATGCACAGGAACATCGCGCCCGACACGAAGCCGTGCGAGATCATCTGCACCAGGCCGCCGGAGATGCCCAGCTCATTGAAGATGAAGAAGCCCAGGGTCACGAAGCCCATGTGGGCGACCGACGAATAGGCCACCAGCTTCTTCATGTCGCGCTGGACCATGGCCACCAGGCCGATGTAGATCACCGCGATCAGCGACAGGCCGATGATGAACCAGTCGTAGTGACGGGCCGCGTCAGGCGCGATCGGCAGCGAGAAGCGCAGGAAGCCGTAGGCGCCCAGCTTCAGCATGATGGCCGCCAGCACCACCGAGCCGCCGGTCGGCGCCTCCACGTGGGCGTCCGGCAACCACGTGTGCACCGGCCACATCGGCACCTTGACCGCGAAGGCCGCGAAGAAGGCGAAGAACAGCAGCGACTGCGCCGACATCGGCAGCGGCAGCTTGTGCCAGTCCAGGATCTCGAAGCTGCCCGACTGGCTGTACAGGTAGAGCAGCGCGATCAGCATCAGCAGCGAGCCCGCCAGCGTGTACAGGAAGAACTTGAAGGCCGCGTACACGCGCCGAGGTCCGCCCCAGACGCCGATGATGATGTACATCGGAATCAGCGTGGCCTCGAAGAACACGTAGAACAGCATGCCGTCCAGCGCGCAGAACACGCCGATCATCAGGCCCGACAGGATCAGGAAGGCGCCCATGTACTGGTGCACCCGCGTCTCGATCACTTCCCAGGCCGCGATCACCACGATGATCGAGATGAAGGCCGTCAGCGGCACGAACCACATCGAGATGCCATCCACGCCCAGGTGGTAGTGGATGTTGAAGCGCTCGATCCAGGACGCGTTCTCGACGAACTGCATCGCGGCGGTCGAGGTGTCGAAGCCCGAGATCAGCGGCAGCGTCACCAGGAACGACGCGATCGAGGCGACCAACGCCATCCAGCGCACCGCGCCGGCGTTGTTGTCGCGTCCGAGCGCGAGCAGCAGGCCACCGCAGACGATGGGCAGCCAGATGGAGAGACTCAGCAACATTCTTATTCTCCGCCCGCGTCACAGACCCAGCAGGGCCTTGAATTGGGGCCACATGGAAGGCCACAGCTGCCAGGTCATCAGACCCACGACACCCAGGATCATGACCAGCGCGTACCAGTACAGGTGGCCGGTCTGGATCAGGCGCACCAGGCCGGCAATGCCGCCCACCGTGCGCGCGGAGCCGTTGATCAGGACGCCGTCGATGACGCCCTGGTCGCCGGCCTTCCACAGGCCGGTGCCGAGGGCGCGGGCCGCGCGGGCCAGCACGTTCTCGTTGAACCAGTCCATGTAGTACTTGTTCTCGAGGATCGTCACGATCGGGCGGAAGGTGCGCGCGATCGCGGCCGGGATCGCCGGGCTGATCATGTAGAACCAGTAGGAGACGGCCACGCCGGCCACGGCCAGCCACAGCGGCAGCGTCTGCAGGCTGTGCAGCGCCATCGCGAAGGCGCCGTGGAACTCCTCGCCCAGCTCGTGCATCGCGTGGTGGAGCTCGTGGTTCACGACGATCGCGTCCTTGAAGAACTCGCCGTGCACCATCGGGCCGATCGTCAGGTAGCCGATCACCACCGACGGGATCGCCAGCAGGATCAGCGGCACCGTCACCACCCAGGGCGACTCGTGCGGCGTGTGGTCATGCCCGTGGCCGTGGTCGTCGTGATGGTCGTGCTCGCCCGGGAAGGGCTTGTGGTGGAAGTGTTCCTTGCCGTGGAAGACCAGGAAGTACATCCGGAAGCTGTAGAAGGCCGTCACGAAGACACCGGCCACCACCGCGAAGTAGGCGAAGCCCGCGCCCGGCAGGTGCGAGGCATGGACCGCCTCGATGATCGAGTCCTTCGAGTAGAAGCCCGAGAAGAACGGCGTGCCGATCAGCGCCAGCGAGCCCAGCAGCGAGGTGATCCAGGTGATGGGCATGTACTTGCGCAGGCCGCCCATGTTGCGGATGTCTTGGTCATGGTGCATGCCGATGATCACCGAGCCCGCGCCCAGGAACAGCAGCGCCTTGAAGAACGCGTGCGTCATCAGGTGGAACACGGCGACCGAGTAGGCCGAGGCGCCCAGCGCCACCGTCATGTAGCCCAGCTGCGACAGCGTCGAGTACGCGACCACGCGCTTGATGTCGTTCTGGATGATGCCCAGGAAGCCCATGAACAGCGCGGTGATCGCGCCGATGATCATGACGAAGTTCAGCGCGGTGTCCGACAGCTCGAACAGCGGGCTGAAGCGCGACACCATGAAGATGCCGGCCGTCACCATGGTCGCCGCGTGGATCAGCGCCGAGATCGGGGTCGGGCCTTCCATCGAGTCCGGCAGCCAGACGTGCAGCGGGAACTGCGCCGACTTGCCCATCGCGCCGATGAACAGGCAGATGCAGGCCACGCTCAGCATCATCCAGGGCTCGCCGCCGAAGGGGTTGGCGAAGCCGATCTTGGCCAGCTCGGCCGACTTGGCGAAGGTCTCGGTGTAGTTCAGCGAGCCGCCGTAGGCCACCAGCAGGCCGATGCCCAGGATGAAGCCGAAGTCGCCGACCCGGTTCACCAGGAAGGCCTTCATGTTGGCGAAGATCGCCGTCGGCTTCGTGTACCAGAAGCCGATCAGCAGGTAGGACACCAGGCCCACCGCTTCCCAGCCGAAGAACAGCTGCAGCATGTTGTTGGACATCACCAGCATCAGCATGCTGAAGGTGAACAACGAGATGTAGCTGAAGAAGCGCTGGTAGCCGGGGTCTTCCTCCATGTAGCCGATGGTGTAGATGTGCACCATCAGCGAGACGAAGGTCACCACGCACATCATCATCGCGGACAGGCCGTCGATCATGAAGCCGACTTCCATCTTCAGGCCGCCCAGCACCATCCATTCATAGACGGTCTGGTTGAAGCGCGCGCCGTCGAGCACCGCGCTCAGCGTCATCGCCGAGAGGATGAAGGCGATCAGCACGCCCAGGATGGTGACGACGTGGGCGCCGCGGCGGCCCACCTGCTTGCCGAACAGGCCCGCCACGATGGCGCCCGCCAGCGGGGCCAGCGGCACCGCCAGCAGCAGGTTCTGGGAGAGTGTTGCAGACATTGTTTTTCTCGCTTCCCTCGTCAGCCCT
This sequence comes from Roseateles sp. 22389, assembly GCF_052044995.1. Lineage (NCBI taxonomy): Bacteria > Pseudomonadati > Pseudomonadota > Betaproteobacteria > Burkholderiales > Sphaerotilaceae > Roseateles > Roseateles sp. 22389. The sequence goes on along the minus strand of NZ_JBQEOF010000004.1, from coordinate 51,010 downwards.
TGAGGGCGTCCAGCTCTTCCACGTCGATGCTGCTGCGGTTGCGGAACAGCACGACCAGGATCGCCAGGCCGATCGCCGACTCGGCGGCCGCCACGGTCAGGATGAAGAACACGAACACCTGGCCGGCCATGTCGCCCAGGTAGTGCGAGAACGCGACGAAGTTCATGTTGACCGCCAGCAGCATCAGCTCGATGGCCATCAGCAGCACGATCAGGTTCTTGCGGTTCAGGAAGATGCCGATCACCGACAGCGCGAACAGGAACGCGCCCAGGATCAGGAAGTGGTTCAGGCTCAGCGCACCCATCACGCGGCTCCTTCGTTCTTGTCAGCCGCCGCCACGGACGGGGCTTCGACGGTGGGGGCGACCTTCACGATGCGCAGGCGGTCGGCCTTCTTGACCTTGACCTGCTGCGAGGCGTCCTGGTGGCGCGAATCCTTGCGGCCGCGCAGCGTCAGCGCGATCGCCGCGATGATCGCCACCAGCAGCAGCACGGCGGCGATCTGCAGCGGGAACAGGTAATTCGTGTAGATCTCGATGCCCAGCAGCTTGGTGTTGCCGAACTGCGCCATGCCGGCGATCTCGGGCGCGTTCTCGACGCCACGGAAGCCGCCCATCAGCACGGCCGCGATCTCCAGCGCGATCAGCGCGCCGACGAGGCTGGCCACCGGCAGGTGCTTCCAGATGCTCTCGCGCACGGCGGTGGACTCGAAGTCCAGCATCATCACGACGAACAGGAAGAGCACCATGACGGCGCCGATGTAGACCAGCACCAGCGTGATAGCCAGGAACTCGGCCTTCAGCAGCATCCACAGGCAGGAGGCACTGAAGAACGACAGGATCAGGAACAGGGCCGAGTGAACGGTGCTCTTGGCCGTGATGACACGGAACGCGGAGCCCAGCAGCACGGCCGAGAAGACGAAGAACAGCGCGGTAGTGATATCCATGCGATTTCCTGCAAGCAGGCCGCCGGCCGCGGCGCCCTCCCCTCGCTCGCGCGAGGGTCCGGGCAGCCGCTCGACCGGTCAGCGGTACTTGGCGTCGGCCTCCTTGCTGGCTGCGATCTGCGGCTCGTACCGGTCCCCCACCGCCAGGAGCATCTCCTTGGTGAAGTAGAGGTCGCCGCGCTTCTCGCCGTGGTATTCGAAGATGTCGGTCTCGACGATCGAGTCGACCGGGCAGCTCTCCTCGCAGAAGCCGCAGAAGATGCACTTGGTCAGGTCGATGTCGTAGCGCGTGGTGCGGCGCGAGCCGTCGGCACGGACGTCCGATTCGATCGTGATCGCCATGGCGGGGCACACGGCCTCGCACAGCTTGCAGGCGATGCAGCGCTCCTCGCCGTTCTCATACCGGCGCAGCGCGTGCAGGCCGCGGAAGCGAGGAGACAGCGGCGTCTTCTCTTCCGGGAACTGCACCGTGATGTTCTTCGAGAGGAAATGCCGGCCCGTCAGGGCCATGCCCTTCAGCAGCTCGGTGAGCATGAAGCTCTTGACTAGGTCCTTGATCACAGCAGATACCTCGGATTACTTCCAGATGTTGAACGGCGACTGGATCCACAGACCCACCACGACGAGCCACACCAGGGTGACCGGAATGAAGATCTTCCAGCCCAGACGCATGATCTGGTCATAGCGATAGCGCGGGAAGGTCGCGCGCACCCACAGGAAGCAGGTCACGACGAAGAAGGTCTTGGCGAACAGCCAGAACCAGTTCCAGAAGGCCATGGTCTGCTGGATGAAGGCCGGCGTGTCCATGCCCAGCAGCGACCAGGAGATCGGCGCCGACCAGCCGCCCAGGAACATCAGCACCGCCAGGGCCGACACCAGGATCATGTTGGCGTACTCGGCCAGGAAGAACATCGCGAAGGACATGCCCGAGTACTCGATCATGTGGCCGGCCACGATTTCCGATTCGCCTTCGACGACGTCGAACGGATGGCGGTTGGTCTCGGCCAGGCCGGAGATGAAGTACACGAGGAAGATCGGCAGCAGCGGCAGCCAGTTCCAGGACAGGATGTTCACGCCGTGCGACGCGAACCAGCCCTGCTCCTGGCTGGTGACGATGGCGCTGACGTTCATCGAACCGGTGACCATCAGCACCACGACCAGGCAGAAGCCCATCGCGATCTCATAGGACACCATCTGGGCCGAGGCGCGCAGCGCGCCCAGGAAGGCGTACTTCGAGTTCGACGCCCAGCCCGCGATGATCACGCCGTAGACCTCGAGCGAGGTGATGGCCATCAGGAACAGCAGGCCGGCGTTGACGTCGGCAATCGCCGCGCCGGGGCCGAAGGGCACGACGGCCCAGGCCGCCAGCGCCGGCATGATCGTCATGATCGGGCCGAGGAAGAACAGGCCCTTGTTGGCGGCGCTCGGGACGATGATCTCCTTAAAGATCAGCTTCACCGCGTCGGCGATCGGCGTCAGCAGGCCCATCGGACCGACCCGGTTCGGGCCCGGACGGATCTGCGACCAGCCGATGGCCTTGCGTTCCCACAGCGTCAGGTAGGCGACGCAGCCCAGCAGCGGCAGCAGCACGGCGATGATCTTGAGCAGGCTCCAGACCACCGGCCAGACCATGCCCAGCATCGAGGCGCCGGCGTTGTAGAAGTTTTCCATGGTCGTCTCGTCCTCAGGCCTTGGTCACGGCGATCGCGCCGGTGAACGCGCCCAGCGCGGCGGTCTCGGGGATGCCGGCGGGAATGCGCACCACGTTCGCGGGCAGCGACGCGTCCAGCTGCGCGGACAGCACGGCCTCGCCGCCGTCCTGCGACACGCGCACCTGCGCGCCCTTCTCATTCAGGCCGAGGCTGGTCCACAGCGCCTGCGGCAGCGAGGCAACGGCCGCGTCACGGCCGTCACGAGTCAGCTGCAGCGAGGTGGCGCGGCGCACCAGCGCGTCCGTCGCGTAGATCGGCACCGTCGTCAGGCGCTCCAGGCCCTGCACCGGGGCGGCCGCGGCGGACTGCGCCGACACGCCGTTGGACAGGCGGTTCGTCAGGTCCAGCTCGGAGCCCAGCGCCGCGGCGCGGACCTGCTCGGAGCTGTCGAACTCGAAGCCCTGCAGGCCCAGCAGGTTGCCCAGCACGCGCAGGATCTTCCAGCCCGGACGGGTCTCGCCGCGGGCCTTGGCCACGCCGACGAAGCTCTGCAGACGGCCTTCCGCGTTGACGAAGCTGCCCGAGGTCTCGGTGAACGGGGCCGTGGGCAGCAGCACGTCGGCGAACTCGACCACCGGTCCGGTCTTGAACGGGCTCAGCACGACGACCATTTCGGCCGCGTTGACGGCCTTGGCGGCGGCGGCCGCGTTCGAACCATCCAGCACCGGGTCGGTGTTCAGCAGCAGCAGCGCCTTGGCCGGCTGGTCGTTCAGCAGCTGGGCCGCCGAACGGCCGCCCTGCCCCGGCTGGGCCTTCACCAGCTGGGCGCCGACGGTGTTCGCCGCGGCCGACAGCACGCCGACGCTGGCGCCGGTCTGCTCGCCGATCCAGTTCGCCAGCGACAGCAGCGTCGCGGCCTGCGGATGCTGGATCGCGGCATTGCCCAGCAGCACGGCCTTGCGCTCGCCCGACAGCAGCGCGTCGGCGATCGCCTTGGCGGCGTCGGTGGCCTGACCTTGGCCCGCCTGGGCCGGGGCGCTCACGCCCTTGGCCGCAGCGATGGCGGCGGCGACGTTGGCCAGCTCGTTCGCCCAGGCCGACGGCGCGGCGACGAGCGTCGAAGCGACCGTCATCTTCCAGTCCTCGACCGAGCCGCCCAGCGCGACGATCTGCGCGCCGCGGCGGGCCGCCTGGCGCAGGCGCTGCGCGAACAGCGGGTGGTCCTTGCGCAGCGACGAGCCGACGACGAAGGCGCAATCCAGCGCCGACAGCGACGCGATCGAGGTGCCCAGCCAGAAGGCCTTGCCTTCACCCGCGCGCAGCGCGGGATCGACCACGTGCAGGCGCGTGTCGATGTTCTCGCTGCCCAGGCCGCGCACCAGCTGCGCCAGCAGGTGCAGCTCTTCCACGGTGCTGTGCTCCGAGCCCAGCGCCGCGATGGACGCGCCGCCCTTCTCGGTCTTGATCTGCTTCAGGCCGTTGGCGACGTACTCGAGCGCCGTGGTCCAGTCCACCGGCTTCCATTCGCCGCCCTGCTTGAGCATCGGCGTGGTCAGACGTTCGTCGCTGTTCAGCGCCTCATACGAGAAGCGGTCGCGGTCGGCGATCCAGCACTCGTTGACGGCCTCGTTCTCCAGCGGGACGACGCGCAGCACTTCGTTGTTCTTGACCTGGACGATCAGGTTGGCGCCGGTCGAATCGTGCGGGCTGACGCTCTTGCGGCGCGACAGCTCCCAGGTGCGGGCGCTGTAGCGGAAGGGCTTGCTGGTCAGCGCGCCGACCGGGCAGATGTCGATCATGTTGCCCGACAGCTCCGAGTCCACGGTGCGGCCGACGAAGGTCTGGATCTCGCTGTGCTCGCCGCGGTGCGCCATGCCCAGCTCCATCACGCCGGAGATCTCCTGGCCGAAGCGGACGCAGCGCGTGCAGTGGATGCAGCGGCTCATCTCCTCCATCGAGATCAGCGGGCCGACGTTCTTGTGGAACACCACGCGCTTCTCTTCGGTGTAGCGCGAGGAGCTCGCGCCGTAGCCGACGGCCAGGTCCTGCAGCTGACATTCGCCGCCCTGGTCGCAGATCGGGCAGTCCAGCGGGTGATTGATCAGCAGGAACTCCATCACGCCCTGCTGGGCCTTGATGGCTTTCTCGCTCTTGGTGCGCACGATCATGCCCTGCGTGACCGGGGTCGCGCAGGCGGGCAGCGGCTTGGGCGCCTTCTCCACGTCGACCAGGCACATGCGGCAGTTGGCCGCGATGCTCAGCTTCTTGTGGTAGCAGAAGTGCGGGATGTAGGTCCCGGCCTTCTCGGCGGCATGCATCACCATGCTGCCTTCGGGCACTTCGACCTTCTGGCCGTCGAGTTCGATTTCAACCATAGTTCTTCTCAGCGGCTCCGATCAGGCGTGCGCCGGCGACTTCGCCGTGGCGGACGGGGACGACGCGGCGGGCGCCTTGTTCTGCTGGGCCTGTTCGATCATCGCGATGAACTCGCCCTTGAAGTGCTTGAGCATCGCGCGCACCGGCATCGCGGCGGCATCGCCCAGCGCGCAGATGGTGCGGCCCTGGATGTTGTCGGCCACGGAGTTCAGCAGGTCGATGTCCTCGACGCGGCCCTTGCCGTGGGCGATGCGCTCGATCACGCGGTGCATCCAGCCCGTGCCCTCGCGGCAGGGGGTGCACTGGCCGCAGGACTCGTGCGCGTAGAAGTAGGACAGGCGCAGCAGGCTGGTGACCATGCAGCGGGTCTCGTCCATCACGATGACCGCGCCCGAGCCCAGCATCGAGCCGGCCTTGGCGATGGAGTCATAGTCCATCGTGCACTGCATCATGATGTCGGCCGGCAGCACCGGGGCCGACGAGCCGCCCGGGATCACCGCCTTGAGCTTGCGGCCGCCGCGCATGCCGCCGGCGAGCTCGAGCAGCTTCTCGAACGAGGTGCCCAGCGGGATCTCGTAGTTGCCCGGGCGCTCGACGTCGCCCGAGATCGAGAAGATCTTGGTGCCGCCGTTGTTGGGCTTGCCCACTTCGAGGTAGGCCTGGCCGCCGTTGCGGATGATCCAGGGCACCGCGGCGAAGGTCTCGGTGTTGTTGATCGTCGTGGGCTTGCCGTACAGGCCGAACGAGGCCGGGAACGGCGGCTTGAAGCGCGGCTGGCCCTTCTTGCCTTCCAGCGATTCCAGCAGCGCGGTTTCCTCGCCGCAGATGTAGGCGCCGAAGCCGTGGTGCGCGTGCAGCTGGAAGCTGAAGTTGCTGCCCAGGATGTTGTCGCCCAGCAGGCCGGCCGCGCGGGCCTCTTCCAGGGCCGCCTCGAAGCGCTCGTAGACCTCGAAGATCTCGCCGTGGATGTAGTTGTAGCCGACCTTGATGCCCATGGCATACGCCGCGATCGCCATCCCTTCGATGACGATGTGCGGGTTGTACATGAGGATGTCGCGGTCCTTGCAGGTGCCCGGCTCGCCTTCGTCGCTGTTGCAGACGAGGTACTTCGCGCCCGGGAATTGGCGCGGCATGAAGCTCCACTTCAGGCCGGTCGGGAAGCCGGCGCCGCCGCGGCCGCGCAGGCCCGAGGCCTTCACTTCGGCGATGACCTGGTCGGCGGTCATGCCCTGCCCTTCGCCCTGGGCCAGGATCTTGCGCAGCGCCTGGTAGCCGCCGCGCGCTTCATAGTCCTTCAGCGACCAGTTCTTGCCATCGAGGCCCGCATAGATCTGCGGGGTGATGTTGCGGTCGTGGAAGCAGGTTTCCTTGCCGGTGGCCTGCCACTTCGAGAGGTCGATGTTCGCGATGTTGGTCATCGTCCAGGTCCCTCAGTTCTTGTTGGCCGCGTGGTGGGCTCTGAGCGCGTCCACCAGCTCGTCCAGCCGTTCGGCGCTCATGAAGCTCAGCATCTGGCGGTCGTTGACCAGCATCACCGGCGAGTCGGCGCAGGCGCCCAGGCACTCGCTCTGCTGCACGGTGAAGACGCCGTCGGCAGTCGTGCCGCCGGCCTCGACGCCCAGCTTCGTGCACAGGTGGTCCAGCGCCTTCTGGCCGTCGCGCAGCTGGCACGGAAGATTCGTGCAGACGTTGAGCTTGAACGCCCCCAGCTTGCGCTGGTTGTACATGTTGTAGAAGGTCGTGACCTCGTAGACGGCGATCGCCGGCATGCCGAGGTAGTCGGCGATCGCGTCCTCGGCCTCGCGGGACACGTAGCCCTGCTCCTGCTGGACGATCGACAGGCAGGCCATCACGGCCGATTGCGCTTGTTCCGCCGGGTACTTGGCGACTTCGCGCGCGAAGCGCGACTTGGTCGCGTCGCTCAAGACAAATTCAGTGCTGCTCATCGCTTCACCACTCAACGGTCAATTTCACCGAACACGATGTCCATCGTGCCGATCACGGCCACGGCGTCGGCAATCATGTGGCCCCGGGCCATCTCGTCCAGCGCGGCCAGGTGCGAATAGCCCGGCGCGCGGATCTTCAGCCGGTACGGCTTGTTGGCGCCGTCGCTGACGATGTAGATGCCGAACTCGCCCTTCGGATGCTCGACCGAGGCGTAGGCCTCGCCCTCGGGGACGCGGAAGCCTTCGGTGAACAGCTTGAAGTGGTGGATCAGCTCTTCCATGCTGGTCTTCATCGCCACGCGGCTGGGCGGCGCCACCTTGTGGTTGTCGGTGATGACCGGACCCGGATTGGCCTTGAGCCACTTCACGCACTGCTGCACGATGCGGTTGGACTGGCGCATCTCCTCGACCCGCACGCAGTAGCGGTCGTAGGTGTCGCCGTTGGTGCCGACCGGGATGTCGAAGTCCATGCGGCCGTACACGTCGTAGGGCTGGGTCTTGCGGGTGTCCCAGGCGATGCCCGAGCCACGCAGCATCGGGCCGGTCAGGCCCAGGTTCAGCGCGCGCTCCGGCGACACGACGCCGATGCCCACCGTGCGCTGCTTCCAGATGCGGTTGTCGGTCAGCAGCGTCTCGTAGTCGTCGACGTTGGCCGGGAAGCGATTGCAGAAGTCCTCGATGAAATCGAGCAGCGAGCCCTGACGGTTCTCGTTGAGCTTGTCGATCGCCTTCTGGTTCTTGATCTTGCTGACCTTGTACTGCGGCATCGAATCCGGCAGGTCGCGGTACACGCCACCCGGACGGAAGTAGGCCGCGTGCATGCGCGCGCCCGACACTGCCTCGTACATGTCGAAGATGTCCTCACGCTCGCGGAAGCAGTAGATGAGGATGTTCATCGCGCCGCAGTCGATGCCGTGCGCGCCCAGCCAGAGCAGGTGGTTCAGGATGCGGGTGAGCTCCGCGAACATCACGCGGATGTACTGCGCGCGCTCCGGGACCTCCAGGCCCAGCATCTTCTCGATGGCCAGGCAGTAGGCATGCTCGTTGGCCATCATCGACACGTAGTCGAGGCGGTCCATGTAGGGCAGCGACTGGATGAAGGTCTTGGACTCGGCCAGCTTCTCGGTGGCGCGGTGCAGCAGGCCGATGTGCGGGTCGGCGCGCTGGATCACCTCACCGTCCAGCTCGAGCACCAGGCGCAGCACCCCGTGCGCGGCCGGGTGCTGGGGACCGAAGTTCAGGGTGTAGTTCTTGATTTCGGCTGGCATGCTCACAGGCCCCCGTAGTTGTCTTCGCGAATCACGCGCGGGGTGATCTCGCGCGGCTCGATCGTGACCGGCTGGTAGATCACGCGCTTCTGCTCGGGGTCGTAGCGCATCTCGACATGGCCCGTCACCGGGAAGTCCTTGCGCATCGGATGGCCGATGAAACCGTAGTCCGTGAGGATGCGGCGCAGGTCCTCGTGGCCCTCGAAGATGATCCCGTACAGGTCGAAGGCCTCGCGCTCGAACCAGTTGGCGGCGTTCCAGATCGGCGTCACCGCGGCCACCGACGGGAAGTCGTCGTCAGGCGCGAAGACCTTGACGCGCAGGCGCCAGTTCTTGTTGATCGACAGCAGGTGCGAGACCACCGCGAAGCGCGCGCCGTCGTAGGCGCCGTCCTTGTAGGCCGAGTAGTCCACGCCGCACAGGTCGATCAGTTGCTCGAAGCGCAGCTCCGAGTGATCGCGCAGCAGCTTGGCGACGTTGAAGTAGTCCTTGGCCGCGACGGTGATCGTGATTTCGCCCAGCTCGCGCTTGAGCGCGACGATCTGCTCGCCGAGCACGGATTGCAGCGCCGCCTGCAGGGTGTCGAGTTTCATGGTCATGGGAATCAGCCTGCTTCTGCTCAGCGAGCGATGGTGTTCTCGCGACGGATCTTGGCCTGCAGCTGCAGGATGCCGTAGAGCAGCGCCTCGGCGGTCGGCGGACAGCCCGGGACATAGACGTCGACCGGGACGATGCGGTCACAGCCCCGCACCACCGAATAGCTGTAGTGGTAGTAGCCGCCGCCGTTGGCGCAGCTGCCCATCGACAGCACCCAGCGCGGCTCGGCCATCTGGTCGTAGACCTTGCGCAGGGCGGGCGCCATCTTGTTGCACAGCGTGCCGGCCACGATCATCAGGTCGGACTGGCGCGGGCTCGGACGGAACAGCATGCCGAAGCGGTCGATGTCGTAGCGCGCGGCGCCCGCGTGCATCATCTCCACCGCGCAGCAGGCGAGACCGAAGGTCATCGGCCACAACGAGCCGGTCTTGGACCAGTTCACCAGCTTGTCCAGCTGGGTGGTCATGAAGCCTTCCTTCAATACGCCTTCGTTACCCATATCGAATTTCCAATCTTTCGAGATCAGCGGAGAAGGACCTTCGAGCGCGCGACCGTCGCCTTGACGCCGCGTTGACGCGTTGCCCTTCCCTAACGGACACGCGCCCGAAACGGGCGCTGTGTCCTGATGCGTTCACGGGCCCGGCGCGTCGCCGCGGGCCCGCGGTCGGGTCGTCACTCCCAGTCGAGCGCGCCCTTCTTCCATTCGTAGGCGAAGCCCACGACCAGGATGCCCAGGAAGATCATCATCGCCCAGAAGCCTTCCGGGCCGATCTCGCGCAGCGAGACCGCCCAGGGGAACAGGAAGGCGATTTCCAGGTCGAAGAGGATGAAGAGGATGGCGACGAGGTAGTAGCGCACGTCGAATTTCATGCGCGCGTCCTCGAAGGCCTCGAAGCCGCATTCGTAGGGGCTGTTCTTTGCCGCGTCAGGGCGACGCGGGCCCGCCAGGAAGCCCAGCACTTGCGGGGCGATACCCACTCCGCAACCGACCAGGATGAAAAGGATGACGGGCAGGTATTGTTCCAGGCTCACGGCTTGCTCTCGTTTTGATGCCGGGATCGAGATACTGCCGCAGTGGGCGGCAATTCCAATTCCCAACGTGTCACCGAAGATTGGCGGGCCAGGGCCGACCAACGATTCGGCAAAAGCAACGGGCGCGCCGCCAGCGATTATCCAATCGCTCACGGACCGCGCCCGCCTAGGACTCCGGAAATTCGCACACGCCTGTCGCGTGGAGATTCCCCCGAATCCTTCAACCTGCTTGATCTGCTTCGATCCGGCTTTCCGGCTAGATCACGAAGACCATGGCAGGCCGATTTATCTGGTGCCGACGGCGAGACTCGAACTCGCACAGCTTTCGCCACTACCCCCTCAAGATAGCGTGTCTACCAATTTCACCACGTCGGCTGGTTGTCACCCTTCAGTGACTTTGTCTTGACGGCTCGCGTTTCAGACAGCCTCGAATTCTATAGCGCTTTCTGAGCGACAAAAAGAATCCGAAGCAATTTTGTCGAGGAGCTTGCGCTTGCCGCCCATCTCTGTCAGTTCGAGGCGCCCGAGGCCGCCGCCGAAGGCGCGGCCTGAGGAGCGATCGACGCACCGGGCAGCGCCACGGCCGATGCCGGGGAGGCCGGCGTGGCGGCACGTTCCAGCAGCTGCTCGCCCGCCGTCGGGCCGGCACCGATGCCGCCCTCGCGGTGGCTGCCCATGTAGGCCAGGGCCAGCGTCGCCACGAAGAAGATCGTCGCCGCGACCGCGGTCGAGCGCGACAGGAAGTTGGCGCTGCCGGTCGCGCCGAACAGCGAGCCCGAGGCCCCGCTGCCGAACGAGGCCCCCATGTCGGCACCCTTGCCGTGCTGGACCAGCACCAGGCCGATCATCGCCAGTGCCGCGATCAGCTGCACCACCAGCACCAGGTTCATCATCACTTGCATTGCTTCTTTCTCCAGGAACCTTGAACGCCGGGCTTCAGCCGGCGGCGCGGCAGATCGCCGCGAAATCGGCCGCCTTCAGCGCGGCGCCTCCGATGAGGCCACCATCGATGTCGGGCTGCGCAAACAGTTGGACGGCGTTGTCGGGCTTGACGCTGCCGCCGTACAGGATCTGCATCTGATCGGCCTTCTGCGTGGCCGCGCGCAACTGCTGGCGCAGCAGCGCATGGACCTGCTGGGCCTGCTCCGGCGTGGCCGTCAGGCCGGTGCCGATCGCCCACACCGGCTCGTAGGCCACGACGATCTCGCCGATGCAGTGCGTCAGCGTGTGGATCACCGCCGCCAGCTGGCGCTTGACGACCTCTTCCGTCTTGCCGCCCTCGCGCTCGGCCAGCGTCTCGCCGACGCACACGATGGGCGTGACGCCATGCGCCAGCGCTGCCTTGGCCTTGTCGGCGACCAGCTGGTCGCTCTCCGCGTGGTAGGCGCGGCGCTCCGAGTGCCCCACGATCGCGAAACGGCAGCCGATGTCCGCCAGCATCGCCGACGACACCTCGCCGGTGTAGGCGCCCTGCTCATGCGTGGACACGTCCTGCGCGCCATAGGCCATCTGCGTGCCGGTCAGCGCCAGCGCCGTCTCCGTGATGTACGGGAAAGGCACGCACACGGCCACCTGGGCGTTCCACGGACCCGCTTCCTTGAGGCCCGCCAGCAGCACGGCGTTCGACGCACGGGTGCCATGCATCTTCCAGTTGCCGACCACCAGTTTCTTGCGCATCAGATCAACTCCCTTGAAACCGAAAAATCCCGCGAGCGCGCTGGATGCTCACCAGCTCAGCACGATCTTGCCGACGTGCTCGCCCGATTCCATCAGCGCGTGCGCCGCGGCCGCCTCGGACGCCGGCAGCTGCCTGAAGATCACCGGCGCGATGGCACGGGACTCGAGCAGCGGCCAGACCCGCTCGCGCAGCGCGCGGGCGATGCCGGCCTTGAATGCGATCGGGCGCGGACGCAGCGTCGAGCCGGTGATCGTCAGACGGCGACGCAGGACCTGGCCCGCGTCGAACTCCGCCTTCACGCCACCCTGCACCGCGATGATCACGGCACGGCCGTCATCCGCCAGGCACTGCACGTTGCGCGCGACATAGCTGCCGGCCACCATGTCCAGGATCACGTCGACGCCACGACCGCCCGTCGCCGCCTTCACCGCCTCGACGAAGTCCTGCTCGCGATAGTTGATCGCGACGTCGGCGCCCAGCGCCAGACAGGCCTCGGCCTTGTCCGCAGTGCCGACGGTGACCAGCACCGTCGAGCCCAGCGCCTTCGCGATCTGGATCGCGGTGACGCCGATGCCCGAACTGCCGCCATGCACCAGCAGGCTTTCGCCGGGCTGCAGGCGGGCGCGCTCGAAGACATTGCTCCAGACGGTGAAGAAGGTCTCCGGCAGGCTGGCGGCCTCGGCCATGCTCCAGCCCTTGGGGACCGGCAGGCACTGGACCACCGGCGCCACGCACCGCTCGGCATAGCCGCCGCCCGCGACCAGCGCACAGACCGCGTCGCCGACCTTCAGGCCAACTTCGGCCAGCGCCTGCGCATCCCCCGCTTCGACAACACCCGCGACCTCCAGGCCCGGCAGATCGCTGGCACCCGCCGGCGGCGGATACGCGCCCTTGCGCTGCAACACATCCGGACGGTTGATGCCATAGGCCTGCACGCGGATCAGGCACTCGCCGGCCCCGGCGACGGGGTCGGCGCGTTCGATCAGCTGCAGGACCTCCGGTCCGCCGGGCTGCGTGATGGCAATGGCCTTCATGGCAGGTCGGGTCGCGGTGTATCGAAGCCGGAAGCCGGGCCGATTACTCGGCCGAGCCTTCGCCGTGAGCCGGAGCGACCGGCGCCGCGTCGCGGTCCAGCAGCGCCTTCATCGACAGCTTGATGCGGCCCTTCTCGTCGGTCTCCAGGACCTTGACCTTGACGATCTGGCCTTCGCTCAGGAAGTCGGTGACCTTCTCCACGCGCTGGTGGGCGATCTGGCTGATGTGCAGCAGACCGTCCTTGCCCGGCAGGATGTTGATCAGCGCGCCGAAGTCCAGGATCTTGGTGACCGGGCCTTCGTAGACCTTGCCGATCTCCGCTTCGGCGGTGATCTGCTCGATGCGCTTCTTGGCCAGCTCGGCCTTGTCGCCGTCGGTCGAGGCGATGGTGATGGTGCCGTCCTCGGCGATGTCGATCTGCGTGCCGGTCTCTTCGGTCAGCGCGCGGATGGTGGCGCCGCCCTTGCCGATCACGTCACGGATCTTCTCCGGATTGATCTTCATCGTGTACAGACGGGGCGCGAACTGCGAGATCTCGGCGTTGGCCGAGCCCATCGCGTCGACCATCTTCTCCAGGATGTGCAGACGCGCTTCCTTGGCCTGCGCCAGGGCGACCTGCATGATCTCCTTGGTGATGCCCTGGATCTTGATGTCCATCTGCAGCGCGGTGATGCCCGAGGTCGTGCCGGCCACCTTGAAGTCCATGTCGCCCAGGTGGTCCTCATCGCCCAGGATGTCGGTCAGCACGGCGAAGCGGTTGCCGTCCTTGATCAGCCCCATGGCGATGCCGGCGACGTGCGCCTTCAGCGGCACGCCGGCGTCCAGCAGCGACAGGCAGCCGCCGCAGACCGACGCCATCGACGACGAACCGTTGGACTCGGTGATCTCCGAGACCACGCGGATCGAGTACGGGAAGTCTTCCTTGCTCGGCAGCACCGCGACCAGCGCGCGCTTGGCCAGGCGGCCGTGGCCGATCTCGCGGCGCTTGGGGCTGCCCACGCGGCCCGTTTCGCCGGTGGCGAACGGGGGCATGTTGTAGTGCAGCATGAAGCGCTCGGAGTACTCGCCGGCCAGCGCGTCGATGACTTGCGCATCGCGGTCGGTGCCCAGCGTCGCGGCGACCAGCGCCTGCGTCTCGCCGCGGGTGAACAGCGCCGAGCCGTGAGCGCGCGGCAGCACGCTGTTGCGGATCTCGATGGCGCGGACGGTGCGGGTGTCGCGGCCGTCGATGCGCGGCTCGCCAGCCAGGATCTGGCCACGCACGATGCGGGCTTCGATCTCGAACAGCAGGCCGTCGACTTCCACGCCGTCGAAGGCGACGCCTTCCGCGGTCAGGGCGTCCTTGACCTTGGCGTAGGCGCTGCGGCAGGCCTCGGTGCGGGCCTGCTTGGAGCGGATCTGGTAGGCGGCGCGCAGCTCTTCCTCGGCCAGCGCGGTGACCTTGGCGATGAAGCCCTCGTCCTTGGCCGGGGCGACCCAGTTCCAGGACGGCTTGCCGGCTTCGCGGACCAGCTCGTTGATCGCGGCGATGGCGATCTTGCCCTGGTCGTGGCCGTAGGTGACGGCGCCCAGCATGATGTCTTCGCTCAGTTGGTCGGCTTCCGATTCGACCATCAGCACGGCGGCTTCGGTGCCGGCGACCACCAGGTCCAGCTTCGAGTCGATCAGCTGGGTCTTGCCCGGGTTCAGCACGTACTCGCCGTTGACATAGCCCACGCGCGCGGCGCCGATCGGGCCGTTGAACGGGATGCCGGAGATCGCCAGCGCGGCGCTCGTGGCGATCATCGCGGCGATGTCGGCCTGGACTTCCGGGTTCAGCGAGACGGTGTGGATGACGACCTGGACTTCGTTGAAGAAGCCTTCAGGGAACAGCGGACGGATCGGGCGGTCGATCAGGCGCGAGGTCAGGGTCTCGAGCTCGCTCGGACGGCCTTCACGCTTGAAGAAGCTGCCGGGGATCTTGCCGGCGGCGTAGGTCTTCTCGATGTAGTCGACGGTCAGCGGGAAGAAGTCCTGGCCGGCCTTGGGGGCCGACTTGGCGACGACGGTCGCCAGGACCACGGTGTCCTCGATGTTCACCAGCACGGCGCCGGTGGATTGACGGGCGATCTCGCCCGTCTCCATCACGACCTGGTGCTGGCCCCATTGGAAGGTCTTGGTGACCTTGTTGAACATGCTCATTCGAGTTCTCCTCAGTTCATGGATGCGCCGCTCGCGGTGCGGCGCGGAACCGGGAGTGAAGCTGGGTTTGGCGGGATGCCATTCCAGAGCGCCTGCTTGCCCGGCCCCTGCCGGCAAGCGCATTGGAATGACACAGCAGCGCCACGTCAGCCCGACTCCATCGTCTTCTCAGGCGGCCTGCCCTGCGGGCGGGCGGCCTGACCGGCGACTGGACCGGCGGCGGGCCGTCCGGAACGCTCCGGCAGCGGCTCGCAGAAACGACAAAGAGCCTGTTGGAATCGGACCAATCAGGCTCTTTGCATGCACGCGCGACTTACTTGCGCAGACCCAGCTTCTGGATCAGGGCGGTGTAGCGGTCAGCGTCCTTGTTCTTCAGGTAGGCCAGCAGGCTCTTGCGCTGGTTGACCATCTTCAGCAGGCCGCGGCGGCCGTGGTGGTCCTTGGCGTGCAGCTTGAAGTGGGGGGTCAGCTCGTTGATGCGAGCGGTCAGCAGGGCGACCTGGACTTCGGGGGAGCCCGTGTCGTTGGCGCTGCGGGCGTTGGCCTTGACGATGTCGGCCTTGTTCAGATCGGCGATGGACATGATGCGTTCCTTGTTCCGGAATGGTTCGGAAGGTCCGCCGGGCATGGCCGATGAAGGCTGCGAGTGCGCTGACGGTTTCCGAGGATTGACTTGCGGTCACAGGTGAAACCGACCCGTGCCGTGCTGGCTGTTTCCCTGGACGGGCCAGGCAAAACAGCGCGCAGTATATACGAATCGGGCATCGAATCGGCGCTCGCCCAGAGCCGACGGCCCTGGCGCCCCGCCCGGCCGCGGCGGCGGCGATCAGTCCGGGCGGCGCATCCGGCAGGTCGAAGGCTGCGCCGCCTGCGCCGCATCCAGGTAGCGCAGGGTGCGGAAGCCGTAGCCCGATCCCTCGTTGTCGTGCGGCACGCCGGCCTCCCCGGCGCGGCGCATCACGCTGACGTACAGCGGCTGCTGGAGCTGGTGGTCGACGGCCCGCATCACGCCCTCGTGGGCGATGCCCAGCGGCCGGCCATCGAGCTTCAGCCCCTCAAGCGCCGTCGCCACCGCCTGGGGCGAGGTCGTGCCGGCCCGCTCCATCGCGGCGACCAGCATCTCCACCATCAGCTGCATGCGGGCATGCAGGTAGTCGTGCTCCGGCTTCGGGAAGCGCTGGCGGAACGCGGCATAGAAGCGCTCCGCATCGGCCGTGCCGACGTTGGGATGCCACTCGGCCACGGCCAGCACCCGGTCGACGCCCGCCTCGCCGAGCACGCCCGGCACGCCCAGCGCGTTGCCGTAGAAGGTGTGGAAACGCGCCGTCAGGCCGATGTCCTTGGCCGCCTTGATCAGCAGCGTCAGGTCGTTGCCCCAGTTGCCGGTCAGCACCGCCTGGGCGCCGCTGGCGCGGATCTTGGTCGCGTAGGGCAGGAAGTCCTTCACCCGGCCCAGCGGATGCAACTCGTCGCCGACGATGCGCAGGTCGGGCCGGCGCCTGGCGAGCATCGCCTTCGCCTGCTCGCGCAGGTGCTGGCCGAAGCTGTAGTCCTGGTTGATCAGGTAGATCGTCTTCAGCGCCGGGTCCTGGGCGATCACCTCGACCAGCGCGGCCAGCCGCATGTCGGTGTGGGCGTCGAAGCGGAAATGCCAGAAGCTGCACTGCGCGCCGGTCAACGCCGGATCGACGGCGGCGTAGTTCAGGAACAGCGCGCGGCGCGTCAGCTCGCGCGCGTTGTGCTTCTCCAGCGCCGCGATCAGCGCGCCGGCGACCGCCGAGCTGTTGCCTTGCAGCACGACCGGGATGCCCTGGTCGGTCGCGGCGCGCAGCATGGACAGCGACTCCTCCACCGAGCCCTTGCTGTCAAAGCGCACCAGCTCCAGTCGCCGAGCGCCGCCAGGCAGCCGCACGCCGCCGCGCGCGTTGACACGCTCGGTGGCCCAGACCAGGTTGCGGAACACCGCTTCGCCGCCGTTGCCCAGCGGCCCGGACAGGCCCTCGATCAGCGCGAGCCGGATGGGCGCCGTCGGCTCGCCCTCCGGGAGCGATGACGCGGAAGACCCAGAAGACGCCGAAGACCCGGAAAACGAAGAAGCGGAAACGGCATTCGACCCGGTCGCCACGCCGGTCGCCGCCGCGGGCATTGCGATGCCGAACGCCAGCGCGACGCCCAGCAGCAGCGCCGCCCGCCTCGCCAGGCGCCTCACAGCGCGGCCGGGCCGTTCAGTTGCGACAGGTCCCAGCGCGGGCGGACCTCGAAGCCGCCGCCGCGAGTCAGCGCCGCCATGTCGCGCTGCAGGCGCAGCGCGGCGGCGAGCGCGATCATCGCGCCGTTGTCGGTGCACAGGTGCAGCTCGGGATAGTGCACGCGCACGCGGCGCTTGTCGCAGGCCGCGTTCAGCTGCTCGCGCAGCCGCTTGTTGGCGCCGACGCCGCCGGCCACGACCAGCCGCTTCAGCCCGGTGTCCTTGAGCGCGAGCAGCGCCTTCTTCACCAGCACCTCGACGATCGCGGCCTGCGTCGACGCGGCCAGGTCGGCACGCTGAGCCTCGGTGATGCCGCCGGGCTGCGCCTCGAGCTTGCGCACCTGCGTCAGCACCGCCGTCTTGAGGCCCGCAAAGCTGAAATCGGGCTTGCCGCTGTGCAGCAGCGGCCGCGGCAGCGCGAAGGCCTCGGGATCACCCTGCTCCGCCAGCTTCGACAGATGCGGGCCACCGGGATACGGCAGGCCGAGCAGCTTGGCCGACTTGTCGAAGGCCTCGCCCGCGGCGTCGTCGATGGTCTCGCCGAGCAACTCGTAGCTGCCGACGTCGTCGACCCGCATCAGCTGCGTGTGGCCGCCCGAGACGAGCAGCGCGACGAAGGGAAACTCCGGCGGATCCTCGGACAGGAACGGCGACAGCAGGTGGCCCTCGAGGTGATGGACGCCCATCACCGGCCGATCGAGCGCGGCGCCCAGCGAGGCCGCCACGCCCGCACCCACCAGCAGCGCGCCGGCCAGGCCGGGCCCCTGGGTGTAGGCGACGACATCGATGTCCGCCAGCGACAGGCCGGCGCTGGCCAGCACCTCGCGGGTCAGCGGCAGCACGCGGCGGATGTGGTCGCGCGAGGCCAGCTCCGGCACCACGCCGCCATAGGCCTGGTGCATCGAGATCTGGCTGTGCAGCGCATGCGCCAGCAGCGCGGGCACGCCGTCGCCCGAGGCGTCCACCAGCGCCACGCCGGTTTCGTCGCAGGAGGATTCGATGCCGAGGACACGCATGGACTCAGCCGCCGCTCAATGGTTCTCTTTGGCGTGGTTGATCGAGTACTTGGGGATCTCGACCGTCACGTCGGTATTGGACAGGATGGCCTGGCAGGACAGGCGCGAGTTGGGCTCCAGGCCCCAGGCGCGGTCCAGCATGTCCTCCTCGTTCTCCTCCATCTCGGACAGCGAGGCGAAGCCTTCGCGCACGATCACGTGGCAGGTGGTGCAGGCACAGACCTGGTCGCAGGCGTGCTCGATCTCGACGTGGTTGTCGAGCAGCGCCTCGCAGATCGTCGTCCCGGACGGCGCCTCGATGGTCTTGCCCTCGGGCGCGTATTCGGGATGGGGAAGGATCTTGATGACGGGCATGGGATGTCCTTGAAGCTGGCGGTGTCGGCTCGCGCTCAGACCTGATCGATGCTGCGGCCGGTCAGGGCCTGCTGGATGCCGCGGTTCATGCGCGCGGCGGCGAAGGCCTCGGTGCCCTTGGCCAGCGCCTGGACGGCGGCATCGATGGCATCGGCATTCGCGGCCGCGTCGTCGACCTGCGCCTTGGCGAGCAGGTCCGACTGCAGCGCGGCGATCTCGGCGCGCTCGGCCTCGCTGAGCAGGTCGCCGTCGGCGCGCAGCGCGGACTGGGTGGCGAGGATCATGCGCTCGGCCTCGACGCGCGCCTCGCGCAGCTTGCGGGCGGCCATGTCGGATTCGGCGCTAGCGAAGCCCTCGCGCAGCATCGTGGCGACCTGCTCGTCGGCCAGGCCATAGCTCGGCTTGACCTGCACCGCCGCCTCGACGCCCGAGCCCAGCTCGCGCGCGGACACGCTCAGCAGGCCGTCGGCATCGACCTGGAAGCTCACGCGGATGCGGGCGGCGCCCGCGGCCATCGGCGGGATGCCGCGCAGCTCGAAGCGCGCCAGCGAGCGGCACTCGCTCACCAGTTCGCGCTCGCCCTGCAGCACATGGACGGCCAGCGCGGTCTGGCCATCCTTGAAGGTGGTGAAGTCCTGCGCCTTGGCCACGGGGATGGTGGCGTTGCGCTCGATGATGCGCTCGACCAGCCCGCCCATCGTCTCCAGGCCCAGCGACAGCGGGATCACGTCCAGCAGCAGGATCTCGCCGTCGGCGCTGTTGCCCGCGAGCTGGTTGGCCTGGACCGCCGCGCCGAGCGCGACGACCTCGTCGGGATTCAGATTGGTCAGCACCTCGCGGCCGAAGAGCTCGCCCACGACGCGGCGCACGATGGGCATGCGCGTCGAGCCGCCGACCATCACCGTGCCCTGCACCTCGTCGGCGCCGACCTTGGCGTCGCGCAGCACGCGGCGCACCGCCAGCAGCGTCTTGTTGACCAGCGGCAGGGCCAGTTCGTCGAACTGCAAGCGCGACACCTCGACGCTCAGCGCGCCGGCATCGAGCGCGGCGCTCAGCGTGACGCGTTCGGCATCGGTCAGCGCCTCCTTGGCCAGGCGCGCGGCGACCAGCACGCGGCGCTTGTCGGCGGCGCTGGTGACGCTCAGGCCAGCCTGCGCCAGCGCCCAGTCCGCCAGCAGGCGGTCGAAGTCGTCGCCACCGAGCTGCGCGTCGCCGCCGGTCGCCACCACCTCGAACACGCCTTTCGTCAGACGCAGCAGCGAGATGTCGAAGGTGCCGCCGCCCAGGTCGTAGACGGCGTAAAGCCCCTCGCTGCCGTTGTCCAGCCCGTAGGCGATCGCGGCGGCGGTGGGTTCGTTGATCAGGCGCAGCACGTTCAGGCCCGCGAGCTGCGCCGCGTCCTTCGTGGCCTGGCGCTGCGCGTCGTCGAAGTACGCGGGCACGGTGATGACGGCGCCGAACAGGTCGTCGTTGAAGGTGTCCTCGGCGCGCTGGCGCAGCGTGGCGAGGATCTCGGCGCTGATCTCGACCGGCGACTTCAGGCCCTCGCGCGTGGCCAGGCTCAGCATGCCCGGCGTGTCCTCGAAGCGATACGGCAGCTTGTCGCGGTTGGCGATGTCCTCGACGCGGCGGCCCATGAAGCGCTTGACCGAGACGATGGTGTTCTCCGGATCCTCGGCCTGCGCGGCCAGCGCGTCGTAGCCGAACTGGCGGCGGCCCTCGGGCATCACGCGCACCGCCGACGGCAGGATCACGCGGCCCTGGTCGTCGGGCAGGCACTCGGCGACGCCGTGGCGCATCGCCGCCACCAGCGAGTGCGTCGTGCCCAGATCGATGCCCACGGCGATGCGCCGCTGATGGGGATCGGGCGACGCGCCGGGTTCGGAGATTTGCAGCAGGGCCATGGTGTCGTGTCTTGTTCTTCGGAAGTCGAGGCGGCGGGCGGCGATGCGCGCGCGGGCCTCAGGAGTGCTCGAGCGCCTCCAGGCGCTGGTCGATGTCGGCGCGGAAGCGCGTCAGGAACATCAGCGCGCGCACCGATTCGGCGGCGGCCGCGGCGTCGCCCTCGTCATCGAGCTGGCGGCCGGCCTGGGCCAGCAGCGCGCGTTCGCGGCCGGCGACCTGCTGGTCGATGGCCAGGATCGCGTCGGGCGTCTTGGCCTCGTCCAGCGACTCGCGCCATTCCATCTGTTCCATCAGGAAGGCGGCCGGCATGCGGGTGTTCTCGTTGGCCTGGATCGGCGCGCCACGCAGCTCGCAGAGATAGGACGCGCGCTTGAGCGGATCGCGCAGGCGCTGGTGGGCCTCGTTGACGCGCAGCGACCACTGCATTGCCAGGCGCTGCGAGGCGGCGCCGTCGGCGGCGAAGCGGTCCGGATGCACCTTCGCCACCAGCGCCTTCCAGCGCTGCGCGATCTCGGCGCCGTCCTGCGCGAAGCGCTGCGGCAGGCCGAACAGGGTGAAGTCGTCGTCGTCGAGTCTCACGATGTCAATAAAAAAGCGCGGTCGAGATGCCGCGCCGATGAAGCGGTGACCGTCAGCGCGCGCAAGACATCGCCGGGCCGCCCCAAGAGGTCTTGCGGCCCCCTCGGGGGGCGGGTCCGGCGTACACGCCCGACCAGGGGCGGACAGTCAGATCCTGAAGGATTCGCCGCAGCCGCAGCGGTCCTTCTCACGCGGGTTGCGGAACTTGAAGCCCTCGTTCAGGCCCTCGCGGACGAAGTCCAGCTCGGTGCCGTCCAGGTAGGGCAGGCTCTTCGGGTCGATCAGCACCTTGACGCCATGGCCCTCGAAGACGACGTCCTCGGGGGCCACCTCATCGGCGTACTCCAGCTTGTAGGCCAGGCCGGAGCAGCCGGTGGTCTTGACGCCCAGGCGCACGCCGACGCCCCGCCCGCGCTTGGCGATGTAGCGCGTGACGTGCCGGGCGGCGGCTTCGGTCAGGGTGACGGACATCGCGCGGACCTCAGGCGGTGGCGGCGTCGGCGGTCTGGCCGTGCTTGGCGCGGTAGTCGTCCACGGCGGCCTTGATGGCGTCCTCGGCCAGGATCGAGCAGTGGATCTTCACCGGCGGCAGCGCCAGTTCTTCCGCGATCTGGTTGTTCTTGATGGACAGCGCCTCGTCCAGCGTCTTGCCCTTGACCCACTCGGTGACCAGCGAGCTCGACGCGATCGCGGAGCCGCAGCCGTAGGTCTTGAACTTGGCGTCCTCGATCAGGCCGGTGGCCGGGTTCACCTTGATCTGCAGCTTCATCACGTCGCCGCAGGCCGGCGCGCCGACCATGCCGGTGCCCACCGATTCGTCGCCCTTGTCGAAACCGCCCACGTTGCGGGGGTTCTCATAGTGGTCGATGACCTTGTCGCTGTATGCCATGACTGTTCTCCAACGTCGTTGTTCGGGTGTCCTGCGGATCAGATCAATGAGCGGCCCACTGGATGGTGCTCAGATCGATGCCTTCCTTGTACATGTCCCACAGCGGGGACAGCTCGCGCAGCTTGGCGACGCGGTCCTTCAGCAGCGAGACGGCGTAATCGATCTCTTCCTCGGTCGTGAAGCGGCCGATCGTCATGCGCAGCGAGGAATGCGCCAGCTCGTCGCTGCGGCCCAGCGCGCGCAGCACGTAGCTGGGCTCCAGGCTGGCGGACGTGCAGGCCGAGCCCGAGGACACGGCGATGCCCTTGATGCCCATGATCAGCGACTCGCCCTCGACGTAGTTGAACGAGGCGTTGACGTTGTGGGGCACGCGGCGCTCGAGGTCGCCGTTGATGAAGACCTGCTCGATGTCCTTCAGGCCATCCAGCAGGCGCTGCTGCAGCGCCTTGATGCGGGGCAGCTCGGTGGCCATCTCCTCGCGGGCGATGCGGAAGGCCTCGCCCATGCCGACGATCTGGTGCGTCGGGAGCGTGCCCGAGCGCAGGCCGCGCTCGTGGCCGCCGCCGTGCATCTGCGCTTCCAGGCGCACGCGCGGCTTGCGCCGCACGTACAGCGCGCCGATGCCCTTGGGACCGTAGCTCTTGTGCGAGGCCAGGCTCATCAGGTCGACGGGCAGCGTCGCCAGATCGATCTCGACCTTGCCGGTGGCCTGCGCGGCGTCGACGTGGAAGACGATGCCCTTCTCGCGGCACAGCGCGCCGATGGCGGGGATGTCCTGGATCACGCCGATCTCGTTGTTCACGAACATCACCGAGATCAGGATGGTGTCGGGGCGGATCGCCGCCTTGAGCACGTCGAAGTCGATCAGGCCGTCTTCCTTGACGTCGAGGTAGGTCACCTCGAAGCCCTGGCGCTCCAGTTCGCGCGTCGTGTCGAGCACGGCCTTGTGCTCGGTCTTGACGGTGATCAGGTGCTTGCCGCGGGACTGGTAGAAGTTGGCCGCGCCCTTGATGGCGAGGTTGTTGGACTCGGTCGCGCCGGAGGTCCAGACGATCTCGCGCGGATCGGCGTTGATCAGCTTGGCGACCTCGCCGCGGGCCTTCTCCACGGCCTCTTCCGCCTCCCATCCCCAGGCATGGCTGCGCGACGCCGGATTGCCGAAATGCTCGCGCAGCCACGGGATCATCGCGTCGACGACGCGCGGGTCCACCGGCGTGGTGGCGCCGTAGTCCATGTAGATGGGGAAGTGCGGGGTCATGTCCATGGGAACGTTCTTCTTGTCGACTACTGAATCGGGTTGACGCGGACCGGAGCGGAGCGGAGGGCCGGGATCACTTGCTCATCGCATTGCCGAGCGCGAAGACGGAGTTCGGCGCGGTGATGCGGATGGGCTTGACGACGGGGGTGCTGGAGATGGCGCGCTTGACGGGCGCTTCCTCGACGGTGACGCCCTTGGCGAGCTGGTCGTCGACGAGCTTGCGCAGCGTCACGGAGTCCAGGAACTCGATCATCTTGTTGTTGAGCGCGGTCCAGAGGTCGTGCGTGATGCAACGGCCGTTGTCGTCGCCCATGCAGTTTTCCTTGCCGCCGCAGCCGGTGGCGTCGATGGGCTCGTCGACGGCGACGATGATGTCGGCGACGGTGATTTCATCGGAACGGCGGCCGAGCGAATAGCCGCCGCCGGGGCCGCGGGTGGACTCGACGAGCTGATGGCGGCGGAGCTTGCCGAACAGCTGCTCCAGGTAGGACAGCGAGATCTGCTGGCGTTGGCTGATCGCCGCCAGCGCGACGGGGCCGCTGTTTTCGCGCAGGGCCAGATCGATCATCGCGGTGACGGCAAAACGACCTTTGGTGGTGAGACGCATCGAACTTCTCCTTGGCGCCCGTGTCGGGCTTCAGGACATGGAGGCGGCGGCTCGGCTGACGCCGGGTCGACTCACGAAGCAGGGTTTCCCCCTGCAATGTCCGAGCATTTTACTCAATTAAGAAGGAGCTTGCTCGGGTTACCCCCGACTGGCGTCGAGGGGGCCGTTCCAGGCCAGGCGCGGGACGGCGATTTGCGCTAGAGGCCAGATGTCCAGCGGCCGGGCAGCCGGCCCAAAGCGGACCTTGGGGATCCCGCGCCGCTGGATTCTGAATGACAACGCCAATAACCCTTCCCGCAGGCGGGGTCTTGCGAGCGATCTCAGGCTCGTGTGGTTCCGGAGCGCCTCCGGTCGGCGTTCGCGAGATCGGCGAGCGGCGAAAGCAACGTCCGGTCGAACTCCTCCAGCGGCAGCCCGTCCCGAACCCGCCGCGGCCAGTCGGCATGGCTCAGCGCGCCCCGCCCCAGGGCGATGAGGTCCGCCTCCCCGCGCGCCATCATCCCTGCGGCGCGGGCCGGATCATGCAGCGATCCATTCGCGATCACCGGCACCGACCCGTACCGCCGCGCCAGTGCCGCCAGGCTTGCGCCCTCTCCGAAGGCCGGCTGCCAGGCCTCGAACTCGGTCGTGTGCAGGTAGTCGATCGGCGCCGCCGACAAGGTCCGGAACACCTGCGCCGCGTCGGCCTCCGCGCCGCGCCACTTGTGGCCGAAGTCGTTGACCTTGCCCTGCGACACCCGATAGCCGACCGGGAACTCCGCGCCCACCGCCTCCCGCACGGCGGCGATCACCTCGACGCCCAACCGCAGCCGCTGGGCCAAGGCGCCGCCATAGCCGTCCTCGCGCCGATTGGTGTGCTCGGTGAGGAACTGGTCCAGCAGATACCCATTGGCGCCGTGCAGCTCCACTCCGTCGAAGCCGGCCTCCCTGGCCCGCACCGCCGCCGCGGCGAACCCGTCGATCGCCGCCGTGATCTCGGCGAGCGTCATGGCTTCGGGCATGCGATACGGCCCCTCCCCTCTATAGAAAGACATCTGGACGCCCGCCGGCTGCACGGCCGACGGGCCCTTCGCCACGGCCCGGTGCGCGTTGCCCTGGGAGATCGCGCCCGCGTGCATCAGCTGCGCCACGATGCGTCCGCCCGCGGCATGGACGCCCGCCACCACCGGTCGCCAGGCGTCGCGTTGTGCGTCGTCGGCCAGCCCCGGCTGGAAGAGATATCCCTGCGAGTACGCGCGGTCGGTATAGATCCCTTCCGTGATGACCAGCCCAAAGCCGCCCGCCGCGAAGTCGGCGTAATACCGCGCCATGCGCGGTGTCGCCCGGCCTTCGGCAGTCGCGCTGACGCGCGTCATCGGCGCCACGGCCCATCGATTCGCAAGCCGCAGCGGCCCCAGGTCAACGGGGTCGAACAGGTTGGACGCCTTCATGTCAGCGCCCCTGCGCACCGGGCACTTCGGCGATCGCCTCGATCTCGATCATCGCCTCCGGCGTGTAGAGCGCCTTGATCTCGGCGATGGTGTCCGCCGGGTACGGCATCGAGAAGAACTCGCGCCGCAGGGCCACCACATCGTCGAAATGACCCATGTCGGTCACGAAGATCGTGACCTTGATGACGTCCTTCAGCCCCGCGCCGCCGGCTTCCAGCGCCCGACGCAGGTTCGCGAAGGCTTGGCGCCCCTGGGCCAGAAAACCGCCCGCCACGATGCGGCCGTCTTCCCCGGCGCCGGCCTGACCGGAGATGAAGAGCAGCCCGCCCGCCTTGATGCCTTGCGACAGCAGGTAGGGCTCATAAGGATCGGGATGGGTGATGACGCGTTCCAGCATGATTGCATTCCTTTCATTCATCGAGGCCGACGAAGCGCCGGCCTCGGGGTGAACAATAGGGAAGCACCTAGCGGGCGACAAAGGTTCAATTGTCAGCCGTAAGATGAGCAGAGTTCATTCATCAGCACCCTCCGATGGATCGTCGATCACTTCCGCTGTCCGCGCTGCGCGCCTTCGAGGCGGCCGCGCGCCTGGGTAGCTTCAAGGCCGCCGCCGAGGAACTCGCCGTGACGCCGACGGCGATCAGCCATCAGATCCGAGGGCTGGAGGAGCAATCCGGCGTCGCGCTCTTCGAGCGCCAAGTGCGCCGCGTGACCCTGACCGAAGCCGGCGCCCAGCTCTATCCCGTGCTGCGCGACGGCTTCGACGCGTTCCAATCGGCGCTTGAGCGCCTGACCCAGCCGCGCCGCCGGCCGCAGGTGGTGATCTCGGCGACCAATGCCTTCACGGTGAAGTGGCTGGTCCCGCGCATGTCCGACTTCCGCCTGCGGCATCCCGGCATCGACCTGCAGCTGCAGGCGTCGGACGAGGTGGTCGACCTGCGCTCGACGGCGGTCGACATCGCGATCCGCTATGGCCGCGGCCCCTATCCCGGTCTCAGCACCGAGCCGCTGTTTGCGGACCACTTCGCGCCCGTGGCCAATCCGCGGCTCGGCGTGAGCTCGATCGAGGACTTGGCGCGCGTGCCGCTGATCTGCTTCGACTGGAAACGGCCGCAGCCGGAGAACCCGACCTGGGAGCGCTGGTTCGCTGCGGCCGGCGTCCCGGGCCGGTCACCGGCCGGGCAACTGCGTTTTTCGGACGAAGGCCATGCGATCCAGGCGGCGGTGGCCGGCCACGGGATCGCGCTGGTGAGCCAGGCGCTGGTCGCCGAGGAACTCGCCGCCGGTCATCTGGTGCAACCGTTCGGGCCGGTGATCGATGGCCACACCTATCACCTGGCCGTCAGCAGCGAGCGGGCGCCGTCGACCAGCACGCAGGCGGCCTTGGCGTGGCTGAGGCAGCAGGCAACGCCGGCCGGATCGTGAGCCGCCGGGCCAGCACCCGGGAGTGGCAATTGCCCTCTCCGCGACTCCACACCTGGGAGGCCCCCATGACCCTCACGCAAATCGAGACTGTCCGCGCTGCACGCCTGCAGCTGATCGACCTGGGCGACGAGAAGACCGCCGCCCTGCTGGCGTGGGCCCTGGAGGAGCCGTCGACGCCGCGCCCGTCGACCGAGCCCCCGCCCCAGCGGGACCTGCCGCCGACGGCTTGAGGGGGTCGGTAAGACTTGCCGGGAAGGCGCCGGCGTCTATCGATCCTCGCTTTGCTTCGTTCCGATCCCTGGCCGGGATCCCTAGGCTGCGGCGCTCAGATGCCTTGCGCTCCACGCGCCCGCCGCCATGACCGTCCTGCATCCCACCGACACGATCGCCCCGACCGCTTCCAACGCCACAACCGCTCCGGCCGCTTCGGCCGGCTCGTCGCCCGCATCCGCGGCCGCGCCGGTACTGCACCCGCCTCAGGCGCCCCGCCATCCGGCGCCGCTGCCGACCCGCACGGTCGCCGACGTCCGCGCCGCGCTGCTCGCGCGGGTGGAGATCTCGCTGCTCGACGTGCGCGAGGAAGCGGCCTATGCCGAGGCCCATCCGCTGTGGGCCGCCAACCTCGCCGCCTCGCGGCTGGAGCTCGACGCCTGGGGGCGCCTGCCGCGGCGCGGCGTGCCCATCGTCGTCTACGACGACGGGGAAGGCGTGGCGACGGCGTCGGCGCGCAAGCTGCAGGCGCTGGGCTACACCGACGTCGCGCTGCTCGCCGGTGGCCTGGGCGCCTGGCGCGAAGCCGGTCTCGAGCTGTTCCGCGACGTCAACGTGCCGAGCAAGGCTTTCGGCGAGCTGGTCGAGGCCCGGCGCCACACGCCGTCGATCCCGGCCGACGAACTCCAGCGTCGCCTCGCGCGTGGCGACCAACTCGTCCTGCTCGATGCCCGGCGCTTCGACGAGTACCGCAGCACGAGCCTGCCCGGCTCGATCAGCGTGCCCGGCGGCGAACTGGTGCGCCGCGCCCGTGACCTCGCGCCGGACCCGACGACCCTCATCGTCGTCCACTGCGCCGGCCGCACCCGCAGCCTGATCGGCGCGCAGTCGCTGATCGACGCCGGCGTGCCCAATCCGGTCGTCGCGCTGCGCAACGGCACGATCGGATGGACGCTCGCTGGCCTGGCGCTCGCGCAGGGCCAGGGGCGCTCGCACGAGGACGTGCCGCTCGGCGACCTGGACGCGGCGCGCGAGGGCGCCACGGCACTGGCCCGCCGCGCGCACGCGCAGCGCATCGATGCGCGCGTGCTCGCCGACTGGCTGGCCGATCCGCGCCGCTCCACCTACCGCTTCGACGTCCGCGGCGCCGACGAATACGCACGCGGCCACCGTCCGGGCTTCCGGCACGCGCCGGGCGGCCAGTTGATCCAGGAGACCGACCACCACGTGCCGGTGCGCGGCGCGCGCATCGTGTTGAGCGACGACGACGGCATCCGTGCCTCGATGGCGGCGGCCTGGCTGGCGCAGATGGGCTGGGAGGTGGCGGCGCTGCCGCCGGATCCCGCGGCGCACACCGAGACCGGCCCGGACCTGCCGCCGCAGCCGCTCTCCCCGACCGTGGCCACGGTGACGCCGGCCGAGCTGGCCCGTTGGCGCGACGAGGACGCTGACCGCGAGCAGCCGGACACCGTGGTCATCGACGTCGCGCCGAGCATCACCTACATCGTCCGGCACATCCCCGGCGCCTGGTGGAGCCCGCGCGCTCGGCTGGCCGAGGCGCTACGCACCGTCATTCCGGCGGCGCGCCGCGTCGTGCTGACGGGCAACCTGGGCGTGCTGCCGCGCTTCGTCGCGGCCGACCTTGCCGCGGAACTGGCGGCCGAGGGTCGCGAGCTGCTGGTGCTGGAGGGCGGCACGACGGCCTGGTACGACGCGGGCCTCCCGATCGAATCCGCCAATCCCCGCCTGGCCTTCCCGCGCGACGACCGCTACCGCCGCCCCTACGAGGGCACTCACCATCCGCGCGACGCGATGCAGGCCTACCTCGACTGGGAGTACGGTCTCCTCGCGCAACTGGACCGCGACGGCACGCATTTCTTCCGCGTCATCGAAGACTGACCGAACGACATCACGGCGCACGCCCCACCCACAACAAGCGCTCAACCCGGGGTCAGCGAGCGCCGGTGGGGCCGGAAGGCTGCTGGGGGTTCCCGGACGGGATGCCCCCTGCTGCCTGGAGAGCCCGCGCTCCCCGTCCCGCAGTCGAGGACCGCACCCGCCGCCCTCCCCCACAACAAGCGCTCATCCCGCAGACAGCGAGCGCCAATGGGGCCGGAAGGCTGCTGGGGGTTCCCGGACGGGATGCCCCCTGCTGCCTGGAGTGCCCGCGCTCACCGCCCCGCAGTCAACCGGAGCCCTTCAGCCCCAACAGACGCCAGCGCACTGCTCCCGCACCGCGCCGCTCCCCGGGGTCACTTGCCCTTGCCCGCCGAAATCGGCACGACGTTGTCGTGCACCGCCGCACCGAAGGCCTGTTCCTTGAGTTGCGAGAGTTGATCGCGCAGCCGCGCCGCCTTCTCGAACTCGAGGTTGCGCGCGTGTTCCAGCATCTGCTTCTCCAGCTGCTGGATGCGCTTGCTGAGGTCTTTCTCGCTCATCGCCTCGACCTCGGCGGCCTCGGCGATGACCTTGGCGTCGTCGCGGCCCGGCTTGTCGCTGTAGACGCCGTCGATCAGGTCACGGATGCGCTTGACCACGCCGCGCGGCGTGATGCCGTTTGCCTCGTTGAACGCGATCTGCTTGGC
The DNA here is from genome assembly GCF_052044995.1 of Roseateles sp. 22389. Taxonomy (NCBI): domain Bacteria; kingdom Pseudomonadati; phylum Pseudomonadota; class Betaproteobacteria; order Burkholderiales; family Sphaerotilaceae; genus Roseateles; species Roseateles sp. 22389. The sequence continues at coordinate 21,794 of NZ_JBQEOF010000004.1, read as the reverse complement.
ACGGCGGCGCTCGGTCTCGCCGATGGCCTTCTTCATCGATTCGGTGATGCGATCCGCATACAGGATCGCCTTCCCGTTCACGTTGCGCGCCGCCCGGCCGATGGTCTGGATCAGGCTGCGCTCGGCGCGCAGGAAGCCTTCCTTGTCCGCGTCCAGGATCGCCACCAGCGAGACCTCCGGGATGTCCAAGCCTTCGCGCAGCAGGTTGATGCCGACCAGCACGTCGAAGGTGCCCAGCCGCAGGTCGCGCAGGATCTCGACCCGCTCGACGGTGTCCACGTCCGAGTGCAGGTAGCGCACCTTCACGCCGTTGTCGCTGAGGTACTCCGTCAGTTGCTCGGCCATGCGCTTGGTCAGCGTGGTGATCAGCACGCGCTCGTTGATCTCGATGCGATCGCGGATCTCCTGCAGCACGTCGTCCACCTGGTGCGTCGCCGGTCTGACCTCGACCACCGGATCCACCAGCCCCGTCGGCCGCACCAGCTGCTCGACGACCGCGCCCGCCTGGCGCTTCTCGTAGTCCCCCGGCGTCGCGCTGACGAAGATGGCCTGGCGCATCTTGCGCTCGTACTCCTCGAACTTCAGCGGCCGGTTGTCCATCGCCGACGGCAATCTGAAGCCGTAATCCACCAGCGTGCTCTTGCGCGCCCGGTCGCCGTTGTACATGGCGCTGAATTGGCCGATCAGCACGTGGCTCTCGTCCAGGAACATCAGCGCGTCCGGCGGCAGGTAGTCGACCAGCGTCGGCGGCGGATCGCCGGGCGCGGCCTGCGAAAGGTGGCGCGTGTAGTTCTCGATGCCCTTGCAGTGGCCCACCTCCTGCAGCATCTCCAGGTCGAAGCGCGTGCGCTGCTCCAGCCGCTGCGCCTCGACCAGCTTGCCCTCCTTGATGAAGAAGGCCACGCGCTCGCGCAACTCCTCCTTGATCGTCTCGATCGCGGCCACGACGCGGTCGCGCGGCGTCACGTAATGGCTGGACGGATAGACCGTGAAGCGCGGGATCTTCTGCCGGATCTGGCCGGTCAGCGGATCGAAGAGCGTCAGCCCCTCGACCTCGTCGTCGAAGAGCTCGATGCGCAGCGCCAGCTCCGAGTGCTCCGCCGGGAAGACGTCGATGGTGTCGCCGCGCACGCGGAAGTGGCCGCGGGTGAATTCCATCTCGTTGCGCGTGTACTGCATGCGCGCCAGCTGCTGGATGATGTCGCGCTGGCCGAGTTTGTCGCCCACCCGCAGCGTCATCACCATCTGGTGGTAGTCGCTCGGGTTGCCGATGCCGTAGATCGCCGACACCGACGCCACGATCACCACGTCGCGCCGCTCCAGCAGGCTCTTGGTGCAGGACAGCCGCAGCTGCTCGATCTGCTCGTTGATCGCGCTGTCCTTCTCGATGAACAGGTCGCGCTGCGGGACGTAGGCCTCGGGCTGGTAGTAGTCGTAGTAGCTGACGAAGTACTCGACCGCGTTCTTCGGGAAGAACTCGCGGAACTCGCTGTACAGCTGCGCCGCCAGCGTCTTGTTGGGCGCGAAGACGATCGCCGGCCGGCCCAGCCGCGCGATCGTGTTGGCCATGGTGAAGGTCTTGCCCGAACCGGTCACCCCCAGCAGCGTCTGGAAGCTCTCGCCGTCATTGACGCCTTCCACCAGCTGCTGGATGGCGGTGGGTTGGTCGCCCGCCGGCGGGTACGGCTGGAACAGCTGGAACGGAGAGCCTTCGAAAGAGACGAATTCGCCCTTCGGCGGCGCGCCGACCTCGGGCGTCTGCGCCTCGGGCGAAGCGGACTTCTTCCCCTTGGCGGCGGGGGTTGAGGGCGTGGCGGCGGTGGATCGGCTCATCAGGGTTTCCCAGGGGCAACGCTTGTTCCCTGCCTACAATCGGCGGGCTTCGCTGGGCGCGCGGGAGGCGCCTCGGGCGTCAGGACGCGACAGCGTAGCGCAGCCGGACGGGTTTCTCCCGTCGTGCCCTTCCCGCTCTTGCCAACGCACTGTCAGGAAAGCCTCCATGTCCCTGTTCGCCGCCGTCGCCATGGCCCCCCGCGACCCCATCCTGGGTCTGAACGAGCAATTCAACGCCGATCCGAATCCCGCCAAGGTCAATCTGGGCGTGGGCGTCTATTACGACGACAACGGCAAGCTCCCGCTGTTGGCCTGCGTGGCCGCCGCCGAGGCGCAGATGCAGGCCGCCCCCAAGCCGCGCGGCTACCTGCCCATCGACGGCATCGCCGCCTATGACGCCGCCGTGCAGGGCCTGGTCTTCGGCGTCGACAGCGAAGTCCTCAAAGCCAAGCGTGTGGCGACCGTCCAGGCGCTGGGCGGCACCGGCGGTCTGAAGATCGGCGCCGACTTCCTCAAGCGCCTGAACCCCGGCGCCAAGGTGCTGATCTCCGATCCTTCCTGGGAAAACCACCGCGCGCTGTTCACCAACGCCGGCTTCCCGGTCGAGACCTATCCCTACTACGACGCCGCCAACCGCGGCATTGACTTCGCCGGCATGCTCGGCGCGCTGAACGCGGCCCCGGCCGGCACGGTCGTCGTGCTGCATGCCTGCTGCCACAACCCGACCGGCTACGACCTGACGCCCGCCCAGTGGGCGCAGGTGGTCGAGGCGGTCAAGGCGCGCCAGCTGGTCGCCTTCCTCGACATGGCCTACCAGGGCTTCGGCGAAGGCATCGCCGAGGACGGCGCCGTGATCCAGCAGTTCCTGGCCGCCGGCCTGGACTTCTTCGTCTCGACCAGCTTCTCCAAGAGCTTCTCGCTGTACGGCGAACGCGTCGGCGCGCTGAGCGTGGTCTGCGCCTCCGCCGAGGAAGCGACCAAGGTCCTGAGCCAGCTCAAGATCGTGATCCGCACCAACTACTCCAACCCGCCGACGCACGGCGCCCAGGTCGTGGCCACCGTGCTGTCCACGCCCGCGCTGCGCGCCCAGTGGGAAGAGGAACTGGCCGGCATGCGGGTGCGCATCAAGCAGATGCGCGAGGCGCTGGTCGCCGAGCTCCAGGCCGCCGGCATCACCGACGACCTGAGCTACGTCACCCGCCAGAAGGGCATGTTCAGCTACAGCGGCCTGTCCGCCGAGCAGATGCAGCGCCTGCGCTCGGAGTTCGGCGTCTACGGCGTCGATTCGGGCCGCATCTGCGTGGCGGCGCTCAACAGCAAGAACCTCAAGCCGGTCGCCGCCGCGATCGCCGCGGTCAAGAAGGTCTGACCCTTCCTCGACGCCACACTTCGATGCGCTGATCGCACGATCGGTGCTCGAACCCAGGGCCGGTACCGCCGCAAGCGGGCCGGCCCTGCGCATTTATGGCGAAATCCGCCGGTTCGAAGTCCCTGCCGCGGCCCCCGACGGCACGCCGGCGACACACACTTCCGATGGCCGGGACCTAGAATTGCTGCATTGCACAACGGGTGCCAGCTTTCGCCTCACTCCCCCTCGAGAGGTCCGCCAGATGCTCTACCAGCTTTATGAAACCCAGCGCGCGTTGCTGAGCCCGTTCTCCGAGTTCGCCAGCGCCACCGCCAAGCTCTACAGCCATCCGCTGTCGCCGTTCGCGCACACGCCGCTGTCGCACCGGATGTCCGCCGGGCTGGATCTCATGCACCGGCTGGCCAAGGAGTACGAGAAGCCGGAATTCGAGATCACCAGCGTCGAGGTCGACGGCATCGACGTCGCGGTGCAGGAACTGGTGGCGCTGGAGAAGCCCTTCTGCCGCCTGCTGCGCTTCAAGCGCTACACCGACGACCCGGCCGTGCTGGCCAAGATGAAGGCGCAGCCGACGGTGCTGGTCGTGGCGCCGCTGTCCGGCCACCACAGCACGCTGCTGCGCGACACGGTCAAGCAGCTGCTCAAGGACCACAAGGTCTACATCACCGACTGGACCGACGCCCGCATGGTGCCGCTCGAAGCCGGTCCCTTCCACCTCGACGACTACATCTACTACGTGCAGGACTTCATCCGCCATGTCGGAGAGGACTGCCACGTGATCTCGGTCTGCCAGCCGACGGTGCCGGTGCTGGCGGCGATCTCGCTGATGGCCTCCAAGGGCGAGACCACGCCGCGCTCGATGACGATGATGGGCGGCCCGATCGACGCCCGCAAGAGCCCGACGGCGGTCAACAACCTGGCGATGAACAAGAGCTACAGCTGGTTCGAGAACAACGTCATCTACCGCGTGCCGACCAACTTCCCGGGCGCCGGCCGCGAGGTCTACCCCGGCTTCCTGCAGCACACCGGCTTCGTGGCGATGAATCCGGACCGCCACCTGAGCTCGCACTACGACTACTTCCTCGACTTGGTCCGCGGCGACGACGACAGCGCCGAGTCCCATCGCCGCTTCTACGACGAGTACAACGCCGTGCTGGACATGCCGGCCGAGTATTACCTGGACACGATCAAGACGGTGTTCCAGGACTTCGCGCTGGTCAACGGCACCTGGGATGTCGGCGGCGACCTCGTGCGTCCGCAAGACATCACCCAGACCGCGCTGCTGACCGTGGAGGGCGAGCTGGACGACATCTCCGGCGCCGGCCAGACCAAGGCGGCGCATGAGCTGTGCAGCGGCATCGACGCGAAGAACCAGTTCCACTACGACGCGATCGGCGCCGGTCACTACGGCATCTTCTCGGGCCGTCGCTGGCGCGAGAAGGTCTACCCGGTGATCCGCGACTTCATTGCCAAGTACGATGCGGCCCCGTTGCACCAGCCCGCCGCGGCCAAGCGCGCGCCCCGACCGGCGACGCGCCGTCCGCGCAAGCCGACCGAGTGAACCCCGCCCCGTCCGATTCCGCCTCCGCTGACCCGTCCGCCCCCCCGTCTGCCGGCGTGGTGGACGCTGCCTTCGACGCGCTCGTCGAAGGCCTGAACCAGGCCTTGCCGCAGACGCAGTGCACGCGCTGCGGCTATCCCGATTGCCATTCCTACGCGCATGCGATCGCGCGCGGCGAGGCCGCCATCAACCAATGTCCGCCCGGCGGCGCCGAGGGCATCGCGCGGCTGGCCGCCCTCACCGCCCGCGAGGCCCTGCCGCTCAACCCCGAGCACGGGCTCGAGGGTCCGCGCCGGCTCGCGGTCATCGACGAGGACTGGTGCATCGGCTGCACGCTCTGCATCAAGGCCTGTCCGGTCGACGCGATCGTCGGCAGCAACAAGCTGATGCATCACGTCATCGACGCGGACTGCACCGGCTGCGAACTCTGCATCCCGGTCTGCCCGGTGGACTGCATCTCGCTGGCCGAGGTCACGCCGGGGCGCAGCGGCTGGTCCGCCTGGAGCCCGGCGCAGGCCGAGCGCGCCCGCGAGCGCTACCGCTGGCACGAGATCCGCGTCGAGCGCGAACGCCGCGAGCACGACGACCGCCTCGAGGCCAAGGCGCGCCACAAGCTGGATCACCTCGAGTCGGAAACCCGGCTCACCGACGCGGCCCAGATCGATCGCAAGCGCGCCGTCATCGAAGCCGCGCTGGCGCGCGCCCGGGCCAAGCGCGGCGCCTGAGCCGCCCGCGTTGCCCTTCCCTGTCCTCCGTCCGCTCGCCATGAACCAGACCCAGATCCGCGAGTTCTTCGAGATTCTCCGCGCCGCCAACCCGTCGCCGCAGACCGAGCTCGAATACGCCAGCGTCTTCGAGCTGCTGGCCGCGGTACTGCTCTCGGCCCAGGCGACCGACGTCGGCGTCAACAAGGCGACGCGCCGGTTGTTCGTCGTGGCCAACACGCCGCAAAAGATCCTCGAACTGGGCGAGGAGCGGCTCGCCGAATACATCAAGACGATCGGCCTCTACAAGACCAAGGCGAAGAACCTCCACGCGACCTGCCGCATCCTGGTCGAGCAGTATGGCGGCGCGGTGCCGCAGAGCCGCGAGGCGCTGGAGTCGCTGCCCGGCGTCGGCCGCAAGACGGCCAACGTGGTGCTGAACGTCGCCTTCGGCGAAGCGACGATGGCGGTGGACACGCATATCTTCCGTGTCGGCAACCGCACCGGCCTCGCGCCTGGCAAGAACGTGCTGGAGGTCGAACAGCAATTGCTGGCGCGCGTGCCGCCGGAATTCCTCGTCGATGCCCACCACTGGCTGATCCTGCATGGGCGCTACGTGTGCCAGGCGCGCCGGCCGCTGTGCGAGCGTTGCGCCGTCGTCGCGCAATGTGACAGTGCGCCGATGGCTGCGGCGCGTTGAGCGAACCCGGCCCCCTACAATCCGCGCGTCCATCCGTCAGGGAAGCCATGTCCAGCATCACCGACCTCGTCGACCGCGTGGAGCGCCTGCTGGTGCGCCACGAGGAATTGAAGCGCACGAACACGCTGCTCGAGCAGCAGGTGCAGGCGCTCACGCTGGAGCGCGACAGCCTGCGTTCGCGCCTGGCCGCGGCGCGCGGGCGCATCGACGCGCTGCTCGACCGCCTGCCGGTGGAGGCGGCCGATCTCCTCGAAGGCAGCGACGGATCCGAGGCCACCGACTCTCGAAAGACGGGCGCATGAAGCAAATGGAAGTCACGATCATGGGCCAGAGCTACCTGCTCGGCTGCCCCGAAGGCGGCGAGGCCGCGCTGCAGAAGGCCGTCGCCCGCGTCGACAAGGAAATGTGCGCGATCCGCGATGCGGGCCGCATCAAGGCGCGTGAGCGCATCGCGGTGCTGGCGGCGCTGAACCTGGCCTATTCGCTGACCGAAGTCGGCGCCTCGCCCGCGGCTGGCGATGCCGCCGAGGCAGGCGCTGGCGACAGCGGTACGAGTGCCGGACAGCTGTCTGCACCGGATCTTGAAACGCTGATGAAGCGGCTCGATGAAGCCCTGGTGCAAGACGGGCAACTGCTGTGATCGCCGCGGCTCGCCGCGTAGAATCCGCTCCGTCCACTGCGTTCGCGTGAGTTTTATATTTCCTTGAACCGATGCTCTCGCGAGCAAGGGCTTGGAACATTACCTGGCTGGTGTGAGCGTCTCGCGTCAGATGAACCCGAAGCCATGTTGACCTCGCCCACCTGTACCCCTAGGGTTCAGGAATGCGGCTCACGGCTCGCCGTGGACACCTCTTCCCGAAACCGCGCCTGACTGCTCAGAGCGCGGTTTTTTCATGGTCGACGGCCGGCGCCGCGGCGCCGCCGATCTCGCGGGGTTTCACCTTGAGCACTGCCCAGCCCTCCCAGCCCACCGGCGACGCGCCGCAGTACTGGCTGATGAAGTCCGAGCCGGACGAGGCCTCGATCGATCATCTGCAGGCAGCCGGCGAGCTGCCCTGGACCGGCGTGCGCAACTACCAGGCGCGCAACTTCATGCGCGATCAGATGCGCATCGGCGACGGGGTGCTGTTCTATCACTCGTCCTGCCCGGAGCCGGGCATCGCCGGCTTCGCCGAGGTCAGCAGCACCGCCTATCCGGACGCCACGCAATTCGATCCGGCCAGCCCCTACTTCGACCCGAAGTCCAAGCCGGAAGCGCCCCGCTGGTCGCATGTGGACGTGCGCTTCGTGCGCAAGACGCGGCTGCTGAGCCTGGCGGAGATGAAGCGCGATCCGGTGTTGTCGCAGATGCGCACGCTGCAGCCGGGCAACCGCTTGTCGATCACGCCGGTCACGGCGGCGGAGTGGCGGCACCTTCAGGCCCTGCTCGCCTGAGCGGCGCGCGACGGGCGGGCGGCGGCCCCTCAGCCCATGCCGAACGGGATCGACGCCAGCACGACCTGGTTGCCGCCGCGGCGCTGGGCTTCCTTGACCGCCATCTCGGCGGCGCCCAGCAGTTCCTCCTGGCGCGACGCGGTATGCGGGAAGCTCGCGACGCCCATCGACAGGGACAGTCCGATGTCCTGGCCATGCAGCACGACGATCTGCGCATGGCACTGGCGGCGCAGCTGCTCCATGCGCGCATGCGCCGTCGCCAGGCCCACGCCCGACAGCAGCACCGCGAACAGGTCGTCGCCAATGCGGCAGGCCGCGTCCATCGCGCGGGTGTTGGCGCGCAGCATGCGCCCCAGGCCCTCGAGCAGGCGCTGGCGCGCCTCCTCGCCCAGTCCGGCCTCGGCCGTGACCGGATCCAGCGCGATCAGCACCAGCGTGAATTCGCGGTGCTCGCGCGTCGAGAGATCGATCTCGCGCAGCAACTGGTCGTCGAACTGCGCGCGCATGTAGAGCCCCGACACCTCGTCGCGGCCGCTGCCCTGCTGCAGCTCGCGGCGCATCTGTTCGAGCGACTTCTGCTGCTGCTCGAGCTGCTGCAGCGCGCGCTGCAGATGCGTCTCCCGATGGCGTTCCTCGGTCTTGTCGCTCCACAAGGCCATCACGTGCTCCTGGCCCAGCGGGAAGCGCATGACCATGAACTCGCGGCGGCGGCCGCCGATCTCGAGGCGATGCTCGGAACTCACGACGCCGCGCTGGGCCAGCGTGGCCTGCTCGGAGCGGCGCATCGCCTGGACTTCGTCGCCGCGCATCAGGTCGGCGTCGGTCGCGCCGACGATGCCGGCCTCGATCCGGCCGAACAGTTCGCCCATGGCCGGGCTCGCGAAGACGTAGCGGCCGGTGGCCATCGACTTCACGGTCAGGCAGGCGCCGGTCGGTTCCAGCAGGCCGAGCAGGCCGGCCGCGACATGTGCCTGGGGCGTTCCCGACGACGCCAGCCAGGCATCGAAGCTGGCGGGCGCGGGCGTCGCGGCGGCGTTTAATTCCATGGGTCGGGCCGGGCCGGGGATTCCCCTGGCGGTCGAATGGTGGTGGATCGAATGTAGATGGGTGCCGGTCGCCCGGGCAAGTGCCGACCACGATCGCGGGGGCTCTCTCCCCCTAAGCTTGGGGTCAGGCATCCTAGCGTGCCGCGAGAGAGGGCCACGGCGATGCACTTCCCCCAGCGCGCCGACGCGAAGCGCGCGCGGCGGCAGCGCGTGAAAAAGTCACGCCCGGGATGAAACCGTCGGCGCGGGACGTGATGAGCGCGGGGCCCGCCGCATCGCGCTCGCAGGCGTCCGGGCGCGTCGACCCGCTTCAATTTGGCGGACCGTCAAAAATGAGGCTAGAATCCGCGTTTTGCTGGCAAACCCTGCGCGTCGATTCGGAAGTGGAATCCGGATACTCCGCTTCGAAGGCAAGCCCTTCCTCGCGAACACCGAGCGCTATTTGAAGGAATTTCATGACCACCATTCGCGTCAAAGAAAACGAGCCGTTCGACGTGGCCCTGCGCCGCTTCAAGCGCACCATCGAGAAGCTGGGCCTGCTCACCGAGCTGCGCGCCCGTGAGTTCTACGAGAAGCCGACCGCCGAGCGCAAGCGCAAGAAGGCGGCCGCCGTGAAGCGCCACTACAAGCGCGTGCGCAGCATGCAGCTGCCCAAGAAGCTGTACTGATCGAAGGATCGGACCGCTTCGGCACCGGGGACCCTCGCTGAGCGCTCCCCACTGCCCGAACAGCACAGAAAGCCCGCGCAGGACGCTGCCGCGGGCTTTTTTGTCTCCGCGCCGCACCGGTCCGCGACGGCCGATGATCCCCGCGAGACCGCGAAACGCATTTCGAGAGAGAAGCAAGGAGCCCTCATGAGCCTGAAGGAACAGATCACCGAAGACATGAAGACGGCGATGCGCGCCAAGGACAGCGAGCGCCTGGGCACGATCCGCCTGCTGCTGGCCGCCGTGAAGCAGAAGGAAGTGGACGAGCGCGTGACGGTGGACGACGTGATGCTGGTGGGCATCGTCGACAAGCTGATCAAGCAGCGCAAGGACTCGATCAGCCAGTTCACCGCCGCCGGCCGGCAGGACCTGGCCGACAAGGAAACCGCCGAGCTGAAGGTGCTGGAGGTCTACCTGCCGCAGCGCCTGAGCGAGGACGAGATCAAGGCCGAGGTCGCCGCGATCGTGGCCGAACTGGGCGCCAAGGGCCCGGCCGACATGGGCAAGGTGATGGGCGCCGTGAAGGGCAAGCTCGCGGGCAAGGCCGACATGGGCCTGGTCTCGGCCGCGGTGAAGGCCGCACTGGCGGGCTGAGCCCCCTCCCCTCCGCGCCCGCTTCCGATTCAACGACAGGAGCCTCCATGGAACTGACCGTCCAACAACTGACGCCCGATTTCTGCGTCGCGCCGCAGCTGACGCCGGATACGATGGCCGCTCTGGCCGCGGCCGGTTTCAAGTCGGTGATCAACAACCGCCCGGATTTCGAGGGCGGCCCGGACCAGCCCACCAGCGAGCAGGTCCGCGTCGCGGCCGAGGCGGCGGGCCTGGTCTACCACCACCTGCCGGTGCAGGGGGGCTACCAGTCGCCGGAGGAGATCGCCGCGATGCGCGCGCTGCTCGACGAGGCGCCCAAGCCGGTGCTGGCGTTCTGCCGCTCCGGCGCGCGCTCGACCCGGCTCTTCGCCTCCGCGATGCAGCTGGACGCCTGACTCGTCCCGACCACCGCACCCCGAGGGCGCCGCAGGCCCCGGTCCCCGACCGGGGCCTTCTTTTTTCTCCCTTCCGCTTTCCTCAGGGCTTTCCCGGAACAGCGTACGAAATCAGGTCGCCGTCAGCGCTCGCTGGCTACAGTCCGCGTCTACGACAAGAAACGAGCCCTCCCCGTCGCGGGCTCACATGGAGACCTGGATTCCTCGATGAACGCCCTGCTTGCTTTCGCCAAGGGCATCGACTGGCTGACGGACCGGTTCGGCACGCTTGCCGCCTGGGCCGTCCTGCTGTCGTGCTTGATCAGCGCCGCCAACGCGGTGATTCGCTACGGCCTGGACATCAGCTCCAACGCCTTCCTCGAGATCCAGTGGTACCTGTTCGCCGTCTGCGTGATGGGCGGCGCGGCGCAGGTGCTGCGCCTGAACGAGCATGTGCGGGTCGACATCCTCTACGCGCGCTGGCGCGGCCACGGCAAGGTCTACATCGACCTGTTCGGCCTGATCGTCTTCCTGATCCCGGTGATGGCCTACGCGGGCTGGCTGTCCTGGGACTTCTTCCTGGGCAAGCTCATGACCGGCATGCGGCCGGACGACACGATCGCGACGCTCGGCCTGGGTGGCTACCTGCACAAGCTGTTCACCAGCGGTGAGGTGTCGGGCAACGCGGGCGGATTGATCCGCTGGCCGGCCGCGCTGACCTTGCCGGTCGGCTTCGGGCTGGTGTTCCTGCAAGGACTTTCGGAGGTGATCAAGCGCCTGGGTTACCTGGCCCATCTCGTCGAGATGGACACCCACTACGAGAGGCCGCTGCAATGATCACGATGGAGCAGTTCCCCCCGCTGATGTTCGCGGGGCTGATCATCATCATGCTGATCGGCTTCCCCGTGGCCTTCTCGCTGGCCGCCCTGGGCCTGGCCTGCGGATTCTTCGCGGTGAGCCAGGGCTGGTTCCCGCCGGAGTTCATGACGGCGCTGCCGCAGAACGTCTTCGGCATCCTGTCCAACGACCTGCTGCTGGCGATCCCATTCTTCACCCTGATGGGTGCGCTGCTGGAGAAATGCGGGCTGGCCGAGGACATGCTCGATTCGATGGGCCAGCTCTTCGGTCCGGTGCGCGGCGGGCTGGGCTACTCGGTCATCATCGTCGGCTTCATCCTGGGCGCGATCACCGGCACGGTGGCCGGCCAGGTGATCGCGATGGCGATGATCTCGCTGCCGGTGATGATGCGCTACGGCTACAACATGCGCTACGCGACCGGGGTGCTGGCCGCGTCCGGGACGATCACGCAGCTGGTGCCGCCCTCGCTGGTGCTGGTGGTGCTGGCGGACCAGCTCGGCAAGCCGGTGGGCGACATGTACAAGGGCGCCTGGGGCCCGTCGATCCTTCAGGTGCTGATCTTCGCGCTCTACACCTTCGCGCTGTCGCGGCTCAAGCCGGAGCACGTGCCCGGCGTGCCCAAGGAAGCGCGCACGCTGGACGGCTGGGCGCTGTGGAAGAAATGCCTGCGCGGCATCATCCCGTCGGCGGTGCTGATCTTCGCGGTGCTGGGCTCGATGGGCGGCCTGCCCGGCATCAACACGGCGATCTGCACGCCGACCGAGGCCGGCGCGATGGGCGCGGTGGGCGCCTTCATCCTGGCGGCGTCGCACCGGCGCCTGAACTGGCCGGTGGTCCGCGAAGCCATGATCGGCACGATGCGCATCACCGCGATGGTGGTGTTCATCCTGATCGGCTCGCGCACCTTCTCGCTGGTGTTCCAGGGCGTGGAAGGCGGCAAGTGGATCGAGCACATGCTGACCAGCCTGCCAGGCGGTCAGATCGGGTTCCTGATCGTGGTGAACCTGTTCATCTTCTTCCTGGCGTTCTTCCTGGACTTCTTCGAGATCGCCTTCATCATCCTGCCGCTGCTGGGTCCGGTCGCCGACAAGATGGGCATCGACCTGGTGTGGTTCGGCGTGATGCTGTGCGTGAACATGCAGACCAGCTTCATGCATCCGCCCTTCGGCTTCGCGCTGTTCTACCTGCGGGGCATCTCGGATTCGCTTTTCAAGACCGGCGCGCTGCCGCGGCGGGTGCTCTCGAGCGACATCTACCTGGGCTCCATCCCCTGGGTGGTGATGCAGCTGATCCTGGTGGCGATCGTCATCTTCTTCCCGGTGACGGTGACCGCCTTCCTGGACAAGGCCGAGGCGGTCGACATGGACAAGGCCACCGAGATGCTGCAGGGCATCGATGCCGGGCAGGCGGAACGCGTCGATCCGAATGCGGACACGAATGCGCTGTTCGGATTGCCGCCGGAAGCGGCGTCGGCGGCCTCCGCGCCAGGCGACCCGGCCTCGGCGCCGGCCTCCGAGGCCGAGGACCCGATGGAGGCCGTGCGACGCTCGCTGGAAGAGAAGAAATAGCGGCGCGCGCCTCAGCGCGTCGACGGTGGCATGTTCGAGGCCTCCTTGATGCGCTGCCACGCATCCTTCACGGCGGGTTTGGCGCGCGCCCAGTCGAGCGACGACCCCTTGCGCTGCTCGCCCCAGTCGCGATGCAGTTCGGCCTCGAAATCGTCGAAGTCACGGTCCGGATAACGCGCGAACGCATCGACGCCGTAGGCATACGCCGGGCCGAAGTCGTCATGGGTGTCGCCTTGCTGGATGTACGGCCGCTTGGCGTAGTTGTCGCGCCAGTAGGCGGCCTCCTGCTCGCGGTCGTAGGCATGGTCTCGGCGTTCGTCGAAGTCGGGCATGAGGAACTCCTGCGGTCTGGATGACCGTGGACGGCAAGTCCCATGCCCTGCCCGCTTCCCGCTGCCGGGCCGACGCGGGCGCCGGCCGGGCCCTCACTGCGACGAGACCATCTTCAGCCCGACGATGCCCACGGCAATCAGCCCGATGCAGGCCAGCCGGGCCGGCGAGGCGGATTCGCCCAGCAGCACGATGCCCGCGATCGCGGTGCCAACCGCGCCGATGCCAGTCCAGATTGCATAGGCCGTGCCGACCGGCAGGTGCTTCAGCGCCCAGCCCAGCAGCACCACGCTGGTCACCATCGCCAGCACGGTGCCCACCGTCGGCCACGGCCGGGTGAAGCCCTCCGTGTACTTCAGGCCGACGGCCCATCCGATCTCGAACAGCCCCGCCAGGAACAGCACACCCCACACCATGTCGAACTCCTTGTTGAGGGCCTCGGTCGTTGGGCGCGGCCGCCCTGCGCCGAGGCCTTGATTCACGATGGGACGAACTGTATGTTCGCCATCCTGATAGTTGAAGTCAGCATCCATCAGCCTGACTGATAGATCAACCTCTCACTCTCCATCTCCCACAAGGACCGCCATGGCCTTCGACCTGGACAATCTCCGCGTCTTCCTCGCCGCGATCGACCACGGCTCGTTCTCCGCCGCCGCCCGTGCGCTGGGCCGGGTGCCGTCGGCGGTGAGCATGACGATCGCCCACCTGGAGGCCGAACTCGACCTGCCGCTCTTCGACCGCGCCGGCCGCGAACCCGTGCCCAGGCCGCAGGCGCTCGCGCTGGTCCCGCAGGCGCGCCGGCTGGCCGAGCAGTTCGGCCAGCTCAACCGGCACGCGCTGTCCCTGACGCAAGGCCTGGAGCCGTCGCTGGTGATCGCGGTCGCGCCTGAACTGGTCGCGGCGACGCCGTGGAGCGACGCGCTGACGACCTTGTCGGTCGAGTTCCCGTTGCTGGAGATCGAGGTGCTGACCGCGCCGCAGGCGGACGCGCTGGCGATGCTGAAATCCGGGCGCGCCCAGCTGGCGCTGGTGTTCGAGCGCCAGGGCCTGGACCCGTCCGAGCAGTTCCAGGAAGTGGCCCGCGAGACGCTGCTCGCCGTCGTCGCCGCCTCGCATCCGATGCTTGCGCGCGAGGCCTTGGCGCTGCGCGACGAACACCTGATCGCCGAGCGCCAGATCCTGGTCGCTGGCCGCGATGCCTGCGACGTCGACAAGCGGATCTCGGTCTCGCGGGTGCAGTGGCGCACCGACAGCCCGGTCGCGGCGCTGCGCATGGTGTCGGCCGGGTTGGGCTGGGCTTGGCTGCCGTCCGGTTTCGTGCGCGCGGCGCTGGCCTCGGGCGAGCTGGTCCAGATTCCCGCCGGCAACTTCACCACCGCGCTGCAGCTCTACGTCGACGTGGTGTGGACGCACACCCGACCACTGGGCTTGGCGGCGCGGCGCTTCGTCGAGTTGCTGAACGGCCGCTCAGGCTGCTCGGGCGCGATCGCGAGCGACCGCGCCGCGCCGGCGGCACCCGCCGCGGCCTTCAGCCCCTTCAGCGATAGCGCTCCGGATCGGGCGAGTCGGTCGGCTGCGCCACCACGCGCCGGAAAGCGGCGTTCATCGGCAGCTTCAGGTTGATGCCGGTGGGCGGCAGCGGGGACTCGAACCAGCGTCTGTAGATCGTGTGGATCTCGCCACTGCGGTACAGGCCGACCAGCACGTCGTCGACCATGGTCTTGAACATCGGATCGTCGCGGTTCAGCCCGATCGCATAGGGCTCGACCGTGAGCGCCCGGTCGGAGATCACGTAGTCGTCGGGCGAGACCGCCGACCCCTGCTGCGCCAGTAGGCTGCGGATGATGACGTCGTCCATCATGAAGGCGTCGGCACGGCCGCTGCGCAGCAACTGGAACGCGTCCGGATCGTCCAGGCCCGCGACGATGCGGATGCCCAGCCCCAGTTGCTCGTTGACCTTGGCCAGGTGCTGGATGCTGGTCGTGCCGATGGTGCTCACCACCGGCCGGCCGCGCAGGTCGGACAGGCTTTGCACCCTCTCGCCATGGCGCGTCATCAGCTTGGTCTCGGCCACGAAGATCGTCACCGAGAAGGCCTGGCTGCGCGCCCGCTCCGCGGTGTTGGTGGTGATGCCGCACTCCATGTCCAGCGTGCCGTTGCTGACCATCGGCATGCGCGTCGCCGAGCCCACCGCCACGCGCCGCACCTCCAGGTCGGGCAGCTTCAGCCGCGTGCGCAGCGAGGCGATCACGCGCTCGCACAGCTCGACGGAATAACCGGTGGGACGCAGCTGCGCGTCGAGGTAGGAGAACGGCGCCGATGCCGGCCGGTAGCCCAGGACGATGACGCCGGTCTCGCGGATGCGGGCCAGCGTCGGCCCCTCCGGCGGCTGCGCTGGACGCACCACCGGCGCCGGCTTGGCGGCCGCCGCCTGCGCGGCCGGCGCGACCACGCCCAGGCTAAGGCTCAAGGTCAAACCCAGGACCGCGCCGAAACGCCGCCCGCGCATCCGCGCGACAGCCTGCCCAGCGCGCACCAGGCGCGTCGTGAAAGAGGCTCGCCACGCCGCGCCCATGCTCAGTCCTCGCGGTCCTCGCCGCGGCGCGGCGAGGCCTCGCCCTCCTGGCCGAGCGCCTCCGCGTCCAGCCGTCGCAGCTCGTCCATCCGGGCGCCGATCTTGATCTCCAGGCCACGCGGCACCGGCTCGTAGAAGCGCTGGTCCTCGAGGCCGTCCGGCAGGTACTGCTCCCCGGCGACATAGGCGCCGGGGAAGTCATGCGCGTAGCGGTAGGCCTTGCCGTAGCCCAGTTCCTTCATGAGCCGCGTCGGCGCATTGCGCAGATGCACCGGCACCGGCCGCGAACTGTCCTGCTTGATCAGCGCGCGCACCTGGTTGTAGGCGTTGTAGACGGCGTTGGACTTGGGCGCGATCGCCAGGTACACGACCGCCTGCGCCAGCGTCAGTTCGCCCTCGGGCGAGCCCAGGCGCTCGTAGGTCTCGGCGGCATCCAGGCAGAGCCGCAGCGCGCGCGGGTCGGCGTTGCCGATGTCCTCGCTGGCCATGCGGATCAGGCGGCGCGTGATGTAGCGCGCGTCGACGCCGCCATCGAGCATGCGCACCAGCCAGTACAGCGCCGCGTCGGGGTTGGAGCCGCGCACCGACTTGTGCAGCGCCGAGATCACGTCGTAGAACTGGTCGCCGCCCTTGTCGTAGCGCCGCAGCTGCTCGCCCAGGGTGCGCTCCAGCAGCGCCTCGTCGATCTCCGCCGTGTCCGCCGGCGTCAGTTGCGCCACTGTCTCCAGCGTGTTGAGCAGCCGCCGCGCGTCGCCGTCGGCATAACCGATCAGGCGCTGGGTGGCGGCCTCGCTGACCGGCGGCGCGCCCAGGGCCTCGCGCCCGCGCGCCAGCAGCTCGCGCATGTCCTGCTCGTCGAGCGACTTCAGCACATGCACCGTCGCGCGCGAGAGCAGCGCCGAATTGACCTCGAAGGACGGGTTCTCGGTGGTCGCGCCGATGAAGCTGAACAGGCCGGACTCGACATGCGGCAGGAAGGCATCCTGCTGCGCCTTGTTGAAGCGGTGGACCTCGTCGACGAACACGATCGTGCGTCGCCCCTGCCCGGCCGCGGCCAGGGCGCGCTCGACCGCCTCGCGGATGTCCTTGACGCCGCCCAGCACCGCCGAGATCGCGATGAACTGCGCGTCGAAGAACTGCGCCATCAGCCGCGCCAGCGTCGTCTTGCCGACGCCCGGTGGACCCCACAGGATCATCGAGTGCGGCCGGCCGCTCTCCAGCGCGACGCGCAGCGGCATGCCGGGCCCGAGCAGGTGGCGCTGGCCGACGACCTCGTCGAGCTGGCGCGGCCGGAGTCGCTCCGGCAGCGGCGCGTGCTTGCCCGGCATCGCCATGGCCGGCGGCCCGCTGGGAACGGGATCGAACTCGTCCGGGAAGAGCGACGCGTTGCTCATCGGTGCAGGCTCGAAGCTCGGTCAGGGTTGGCGCGCGATGTCCGTACCCGGCGGCGGCGTGAAGCGGAAGCGCTCGGCCGACACCTTGGCATTGGGCTCCACCGCGCTGAACTGCATCACCGATTGCTGGCCGAAGCCGTCGACGATCTCCAGCGCCGACAGCTCGC
Organism: Roseateles sp. 22389; assembly: GCF_052044995.1. Classification (NCBI taxonomy): domain Bacteria; kingdom Pseudomonadati; phylum Pseudomonadota; class Betaproteobacteria; order Burkholderiales; family Sphaerotilaceae; genus Roseateles; species Roseateles sp. 22389. The sequence continues at coordinate 4,583 of NZ_JBQEOF010000004.1, read as the reverse complement.
GTCCCTTGAAACCCAGCTTCAGGCTCTGCAAGCCGCTGTCGTTACGCCGCGGCGTCGCCTGCACCCAGTCCAGCCCGTTGGCCGCCGGCAGCGCCTTGAGCGTGAAGTCCCGCGACAGGTCGCCCCCGGCGAGCAGCGCCACCGGCGTCGCGCCCAGCGCCTGGTCCATCTGCCGCACCGTGGCCTGCTGCAGGTCCGGGTCGTAGATCCAGACCTCCTTGCCGTCGGCCACGATCAGTTGCTCGGCCGGCTTCGCATAGGCGAAGCGGAACTGGTTCGGCCGCTGGAACTCGAAGGTGCCGGTGGTGGTCTTCTTGCGCTTGCCATCGGGCGCGGTGACCGTCTGCGTGAAGCTGGCGCGACCACTCTTCACCTCGGTCACGAACTGCTGCAGCGCGCTCACGCCGTCGGCATGGGCCAGCGCGGCGGCCCCCAGCAGCGCCGCGCCCGCGACCGCGCGGGTCACGCGAAGGCCGCGGAGCGACAGGGAACGGAGCGATTGAAGCGAATGGAGCGGGTGGAGCGAGTGGACCATGGGAGGCTCGTCGACGATGGCGTGGATGCTTGAACGGAGCGGGAGGTGCGGGAGGTACGGAAGGCGAGGAACACGGCGGCCGGCGCCGTTCATTCCTCCCGCTTGGGCACGATGATGTCGCGGTTGCCGTTGGTGGCCATCGACGACACCAGGCCCGATTTCTCCATCTGCTCCAGCAAGCGGGCGGCCCGGTTGTAGCCGATGCGCAGGTGACGTTGCACCAGCGAGATCGAGGCCCGCTTGTGCTGCAGCACCACGGCGACGGCCTGGTCGTACATCGGATCGGATTCGCCGTCGCCGCCGGCCGCCAGGCCGGGCAGGCCATCGCCGCCGCCGTCCCCGTCGAGCACGCCGCCCTCGAGGATGCCCTCGATGTAGTTCGGCTCGCCGCCCTGCTCCTTCAGGTAGTCGACGACGCGATGCACCTCGTCATCGCTGACGAACGCGCCGTGCACCCGCACCGGCAGCCCGGTGCCCGACGCCATGTAGAGCATGTCGCCCATGCCCAGCAGCGCTTCGGCGCCCATCTGGTCGAGGATGGTGCGCGAGTCGATCTTGCTCGAGACCTGGAAGGACAGGCGCGTCGGGATGTTGGCCTTGATCAGGCCGGTGATCACGTCCACCGACGGGCGCTGCGTCGCCAGGATCAGGTGGATGCCGGCGGCACGGGCCTTCTGGGCCAGGCGCGCGATCAGTTCCTCGATCTTCTTGCCGACCACCATCATGAGGTCGGCCAGTTCGTCGATCACGACGACGATGTGCGGCAACCGGTCCAGCGGTTCCGGCTCTTCGGGCGTCAGGCTGAACGGGTTGGGGATCTTCTCCTCGCGCTCGGCCGCGTCGGCGATCTTCTTGTTGTAGCCGGCCAGGTTGCGCACGCCCATCTTGGACATGAGCTTGTAGCGCCGCTCCATCTCGTTGACGCACCAGTTCAGCGCGTTGCCGGCCTGCTTCATGTCGGTCACGACCGGCGCCAGCAGGTGGGGGATGCCCTCGTAGACGCTCATTTCCAGCATCTTGGGGTCGATCAGGATCAGGCGGACGTCGCGGGCCTCGGCCTTGTAGAGCAGCGACAGGATCATCGCGTTGATGCCCACCGACTTGCCCGAACCGGTCGTGCCGGCAACCAGGCAGTGCGGCATCTTCGCCAGGTCGGCCACGACCGGCATGCCGACGATGTCCTTGCCCAGGCCCATCGTGAGCGGCGACGCCGCGTCGGCATAGACCTGCGAGCCGAGGATCTCCGACAGCCGGATCGTCTGGCGCCGCGCGTTGGGCAGTTCCAGCGCCATGTAGTTCTTGCCGGGGATGGTCTCGACCACGCGAATCGACACCAGGCTCAGCGAGCGCGCCAGGTCCTTGGCCAAGCCCAGGATCTGCGCGCCCTTCACGCCGGTGGCCGGCTCGATCTCGTAGCGCGTGATCACCGGCCCGGGCGAGGCGGCCACCACCCGCACCTCGACGCCGAAGTCCTTCAACTTCTTCTCGATCATGCGGCTGGTCATCTCCAGCGACTCGGGCGTGACGGTCTCGATGCGCGGCGGCGGCGCATCCAGCAGGTCGACCTGCGGCAGCTTGGCGTCGGCCGGATCGGTGAACAGCGTCTGCTGGCGCTCCTTGATCACGCGCGTGGACTTGGGCACCTCGACCACCGGTGGCTCGATGACGATCGGGATGTGGTGCTCCTCCTCGACCAGCCGCTCGACCTCGACGATGGCCTCGCGCTCGCGCTTGGCTTCCTTGCCGACGCGCTTGTCCTCGGCGATCTCGCGGCGGACCTCGCGCTTCTCGATCAGGCGTTCGATCGAGGCGCCGATCTGCTCCGACAGCTTCAGCCACGAGAATTTCAGCGCCAGCGACACGCCGGCCACCAGCACGGCGATCCACACGACGCCCGAGCCGGCGAAGCCCAGCAGCTTCATGCTGGCCGGTCCCAGGAGGTAGCCCAGGACGCCGCCGGCATGGCCCGGCAGGTGCGACTCCCAGCCGTACAGGCGCGTCCACTCGAGCGCGCAACTCGCCGCCAGCAGCAGCACCAGGCCGCCGATCGCCGGCAGGCGTTCCTTCAGCGTGGGGAGCGGGCTGCCGTCGGCGCGCAGCAGGCGGGCCAGGCCGCTCAGCCAGGCGCGCAGCGACACCAGCATCAGCCACCAGCAGGAGTAGCCGAAGCCGAAGAGCATCAGGTCGGAGATCCAGGCGCCCAGCGATCCGACGCGGTTGTGCGTCGGCCCGGCGGTGCCGGCGGTGCTGAAGGCGGCGTCGGCGCGGTCGTGGCTGACCATCGCGAGCAAGACCAGGCACCAGACCAGCGCACCGACCAGCAGCCACAGCGGCGTGCGCAGCGGGCTGGGCGGCGTGGACGCCACTGCGGCAGCGGCGGCGGCCTTCTTGGACTTGCGCGCCGGCGCGGGGCGCTCGGGCGACGTGGCGGCGTCGTCACCACCGCCCAGCAGGGAACCGGGAAAACTCATCCCGCGATTGTGACGCAAGCGCCCCGCGTCCCGGACGCGGGGTCACACGCCATGGTGAAGAAACGTTGACGCCTCAATCGTGCTGCAGGCGTTCCTTGATGACCACCGAGCCGTTCTCGAGCGTCTCGATCACGCCCTTGTCCTCGAGGTCCTTCATGACGCGGCTGACCATCTCGCGCGACGCGCCGACGACCTTGGCCATGTCCTGGCGCGACACCTTGCCGCGGATGATCTTCACGCCCTTCTCTTCCTCCGCCATGTCCAGCAGCGTGCGGGCGACGCGGCCGTAGACGTCGAGCAGCGCGAGCGACTCGATCTGCCGGTCCGCGTTGCGCAGGCGCGCGACCAGGCCGCGCAGGATGCCGTAGGCCAGGCTCGACGGCTCGGGCAGGCCACGCGCGAAATCGGCGCGGCCCAGCACCAGCATGTCGGTCTGCACTTCGGCTCTGACCGTGGCCGAGTGCGGCTCGTTGTCGATGAGGCTCATCTCGCCGACATAGTCGCCGGGCTGAAGCACCGCGAGGATCACCTCCCGGCCGCGGCTGTCGGCGGTCAGGACGCGGGCCCGACCGTTCAGCAGGATGAAGAGCGCGTTGGATTTGGTGCCCTGCTCGACGATCAACTCGCCGCGTTTGAAGCGCCGCTTGACGACGCTGTCCGCGATGGACTGGGCCTGGTCGGCGGTCAGCAGGGAGAACAAGGGAACCCTGCGGATCAGATCCAAGTTGGACAACATGGCCATGAAGGGATGCCTCCTGTCGGGGGTTAGGGTCAATCGTGGTTGTCAGGATGGCAGAGGGACCCGCCACCTAGAATGGATGCATTGTGCCAATTTGTTCACGGCTGTTCATAGGGTCAACGCTGTAACGGCCGTAGGCTGTCGACCCTTGCGTCCGCTGTGCGCATCCCCAATTGCCTGTCATGAGCCAAAACACCCGACACGCCCAACTGCTGATCCTCGGCTCCGGTCCCGCCGGCTACACCGCCGCCCTGTATGCGGCCCGCGCCAACCTCAAGCCGCTGCTGGTCACCGGCATGGCGCAAGGGGGTCAGTTGATGACCACCACCGAGGTCGACAACTGGCCCGCCGACGTGATGGGCGTGCAAGGCCCCGAGCTGATGCAGCGCTTCCAGCAGCATGCCGAGCGCTTCCAGACCGAGATCGTCTTCGACCACATCAACAGCGTCGACTTCTCCAAGCGCCCCTTCACGCTGACCGGCGACAGCGCCGTCTACACCGCCGACACGGTGATCCTGGCCACTGGCGCCTCGGCGCAGTACCTGGGCCTGCCGTCCGAGGAGTCCTTCATGGGCCGCGGCGTCAGCGCCTGTGCGACCTGCGACGGCTTCTTCTATCGCGAGCAGGAGGTCTGCGTGGTCGGCGGCGGCAACACCGCGGTCGAGGAAGCGCTGTACCTGTCCAACATCGCCAGCAAGGTCCACCTGATCCACCGCCGCGACAAGTTCCGCGCCGAGCCCATCCTGGTCGACAAGCTGATGGACAAGGTCCAGGCCGGCAAGATCGAGCTGCACCTGTTCCACACGCTGGACGAGGTGCTGGGCGACGCCAGCGGCGT